>NZ_SORI01000016.1 GCF_004366815.1 Aminivibrio pyruvatiphilus
AAGACCTGAAAAACCTGAAAAAGGGTAAGAAAGAAAGGAAACGGGGAAACGAAAACAGTTCATTTCCCCGTCCGGGGAGTTATCCCTTTACTTGAAGGAAAGAACCTGCGGATTTAGGGACATGGAGACCAGGACCTTTTTCCGGAACACGCGGTTCCAGATGAAAGCCTTTCAGCCTTCTTTATTGTGTTCAAAAATACAACAGAAAATGGGACACCATTCTTTGACAAAATACAGCGTGCATGGTATTTGTTATTTGCTGTGTGATATATTTGACTTTCGCCAGTTGTTGTTTTTTGATTCACAACATATCAGACCGAGCATCCGTCCCGAACGCCGGGGAAAGGAGGCCTGCAGGGAATTCCGGCTCCATTCGCTAAGAAGGCCGTTTTTGGAGAGCACCCGGAAGGGTGTCCATGTCCAGCAGAAAAAGGAGATGACCATGGTGAATCAGCGATTAACCAAGATAGGCGTTTCAATCCTCATTCTTTTCGCCCTGATGCTTTCCCCCCTGTCCATGCAGACCGGTTTCGCCCAGAGCAAGGAAACCGATGCCGAAAAGGCACCCTTCATGTACTCCCTGGCGGCTACCTGGGAAGGGAAGGGAATCGTCCGGTACCGCATCGCCGTCCAGCCTGCGGAGGACACCGTTCTTGAAGGCCTGAAGATCGTTGCGGCAAACCCGGCGAAGGGGAAAGTTTCCGTGGTGACCGCCGGAGCGGCCGCAGCGGAGGACAAAGTGGTCCTCGCGATGGACAAGACAACCCCGGGAAAGGTACCCATGCTTGAGTACACCGTCCTCACAGACGCCGCAGGTCCAGACGCGGTGAAACCCGTCTCCGCGGAAATCTTCTGGAAGGACAACGGGAAGGACGTCTCGACGAAGACGGACGCCGTGGGCGGCGACGGTTTTGTGGGCGGCGAATGCACGGTCATCGACAAGTATGCCCGTACCCCCGAGCTTCCGAAGTATTACCCCTCCGGCAAGGACCTCGGTGTGCTGACCGGCTCGTGGTACGAGATGGGGGTCCAGTACGGCGAACGCTCCGGCCGTGAGATCGTCGATTTCTTCGACTACCGGTTCGGTGCCCACGTGGAGAAATACGGTCTCAAGCACCTGCTCGAGGATATCAGCCGCTACGAGGCCCAGGCGAAACTCTTCTTCCCCGAGGGACTCGAGTTCGCCAGGGGCATCGGCGACGGTGCAGAGAAATTCCTCTCCCAGTCGAAGTTCCACGGAGACATTTCCAACTACCTCAAGATCGTCTTCATGAACTGCGACAACTGCCTCTTCTACGGACACCCCGGACCTGCGGACGCCGACCACGGCCTTCCTCCCAGCAGGCTGGCCGACGTCAGGGAAACCTCACCGGTCCAGGACGCCTGCTCCATGATCGCCCTTCTCGGCTCGAAAGGAGCCACCGCCGACGGCACCTCCATGCTGGTCCACAACAACGACGGCGACTTCATCGACGAGACCTGGAGATATACCTACATCGCCGCACCGACGAACGGCAACGCCTTCTGGTCCTCCACCACGCCGGGCAAGTTCTTCGACATTATGGGTGCCAACAACCAGGGACTGGCCATGGCCCTCACCGTGGGAGGAAACAAGACCTGGATCCCCAGCCAGAACATCTATGAGCGGGCCTTCGGCGTCACCTTCCAGTACATCCTCCTCAAAGCCCTTTCCACGGCGAAAAGCGTTCCCGAAGCCCTTGAGCTGGTGACAGTGGCAACTCCTGAATACCGCAAGGCCACGGGAAGGAAAACGCTCCTGAGAACCCGGCACAACAACTACATCATGCTGGACAAAAACGAGGCCCTGGTGGTCGAAGTCACGGCCAACAGGTATGCCGTCCGGCGGCCCGGCGACTACGGCGAGGATCCCGGCTACATCGTGGCCACCAACCACTTCGTGGCCGACCACAGCTACGACGTCAACAACGAGAAGACCGAATTCCCCATGACCTTCTTCGGAGACGACGTGTACGCCCCCATGAGCGCCACCCGCTACTACACCGGGTTCTGGCAGGCCAAGATGAACTTCGGAAAGCTCGATGCAGACAAGATCCGGAAGATCTGGACCTCCCACTCCTACATCACGAAGAAGGGCGAGCTCGTGGAAAAGATCACCGACGGGAAACAGTGGATTTCCGCCCATCTTGCCAGCAACACCGTCTGCAGCCATGACGGCGGGTACCCGGAAAGCTACATCGGTTCGACCACGGACACCAAGATCGTGACCGTGGACTTCAACCAGGTCCGGTACTCCGTGGGCAGGCCCTGCGAGTACGAGGGAATGCCCAGGATTTTCGATCTCCACCCGTACAAATAGAAAACGCCAGTGCACAGGGAAGCGGACCCTCCGGGGTCCGCTTCCTCTTTTTCGGGCCCCGCCCACCCATTTCCGGAAAAAATCCCCTTGCCCTTCCGCCCCGGGGAGGATACGCTAGTGTGCATTCATGGAGATACAAAGGAGGCGATCCCGTGAAACCGGGACCAACAGCCCTTGATCAGTTTGTAAAGGCGACGGATTTCCTCCGGAAAAGGGCCGCGGAAGAAGGCAGGGACGCATTCCTCGCCCTCCTTCCCGAAGAGGGAATTCCCGGGGCCGGGGACACCCGTACGGCTGCGGCCCGTGCGGAAAGCCGGGCCCTGGAGGTTGCCTCGCCCGGTTTCGCCCGGGTCCTCGGCCTGGAGGACGAAGGGAAGGCAGCTCTCTTTGCGCTGAGACTGCAGGAGCACCTCCCCCCCTTTCCGGTATCCGCACCTGCAGTGGACCGGAGCATCCCGCCTCTCCGGACGGGGCTGGCTGCCGCAGCGGGGGCCCTGATCGGCATGGGGCTTATCTCTCCTCTCACGGCCCTCTTTTTCGGCTCCCGGGAGGCGGGATTCCTTCTCGGCGCGTCCCTGGGGGCCTTCGGCCTCTCCCTGGCCGCCCTCCGCCTTCCCGAAAACCGGAAGCTGCTCTGGGCACTGGCGGCCCTCCTCGGCCTGGCCACACTCCGGGAGGCTCTCGTCTTCCTCGGGTCAGGATCCCTTCTCTCCCGGGGCTGGAAGCTCATCCGGACGAACCGGGGCTCCCTTTCCCGCCTTGTGCTCTTTCCCGTCCTCCTGGCCCTGGTGCTCCTGCTCGGCGGAAGAACGGAACAGATAGACAGGAGGGCCTCGGCAGAGAGAATCAAAGAAGACCTCTCCTCCTGGCTCGAAGGGGCCGCCCGGGTGGCCTTCCTGATGGGGACTACTGAAACGGGTGCCGGATCAGCCCCCGCCGGCGGGGAACTGGCTGCCCTCGCGGCGAAAATTCTCACCCTGGAGGGGGCTGCCCAGGACGACCTGGCTGCCGGAATGGACGAACTCGCCGGGGACATCCGCAATCTCGGCTTCGGCAGCGGCGGGGAGACGGGGGAATTCGCCTGGGATCCCCAGGCGGCGGACCGGTTCGAGGTCTTCGGGTATATCGAACCGGGCGACCGGGTGAGGGTGGAGCGCCCTCCCCTCATGAAGGACGGCAGGGTTCTCCGCCGGGGGCTGGTGCGGAAGGTGCGCAGGCCATGAGCGGCCGCTCCGTGCTCGCCGCCGATTTCGGCACCACAAAGACCTACTTCTCCAAGTGCCCCGGTGACGACCCCTCGCCGGTGAGCATCGATTTCGGTGACGGAAGGGACGGTATCCCCTCCGCCATCCTCTACAGGGAGGGGAAGGAGCCCCTGGTGGGGCAGACGGCCCTGGACACCTACGGCGAGGCCTCACCGGAAGAGCGGCGCACCCTGCGTCTGCGCACCAACTTCAAGGCCGACCTCGTCCGTTCGGAAGCGGCAAGAGCCGCGGCAGCCGACTTCCTGTCCGCCGTGCTTGCCGGTGCGAGAAAACAGCATCTCGACCTGGAGCCGGACCGACGGCAGGTTCTGTTCGGCGTTCCAAGCGAGGCGGACGATTCCTTCCGGTCCGCCCTCCGGGAAACGGCCAGGCGGGGGGGCTTCGGCCTCCCGGATCTCGTGGACGAGCCGAAGGGGGCCCTGCTCTACCACATCAGGCAGGGGGACATTTCCGCCGAGCAGGCCCTGGAGGGCGTCCTCGTGGCGGACTTCGGGGGCGGCACCTGCGACTTCGCCTTCCTGGAAGGAGGGAAACCGGTCCACTCCTGGGGGGACATGAACCTGGGCGGGCGGCTTTTCGACGACCTCTTCTACCAGTGGCTCCTCGACCGGAATCCCGGCCTGGAAGAGAAACTGGAGGAACAGGGATCCGCCTACTTCGTCCAGTCCCACCTCTGCCGGGAAGCGAAGGAGTTCTTCTCCCGGTCCATGGCCCGGGACAGGGACGAAGCCGTATCGAAGGTCCTCCCGGGCTACGGGGGAATACGGAACATGACGTGGGCGGAATTCCGGCGCCGGGGATCCTCCTGGTCCCCCTCGGCCTTTCTGCGGCGGGAGGCGCAGGGGGAGGGCGGCACAGGATTTCCGGCAGAAGGTGCGGACCTTTTCGGCCTGTTCAGGGAGTGCCTCCTCTCGGGACTGAAAGAGAAGGGGATCGATCCCCTGAGGATCACCCTGGTCATCCTCGCGGGGGGGAGCAGCCTCTGGCCCTTCGTCCCGGACATCCTCAGGGAGGAACTCCGCTTTCCCCTCCCTGCACCACAGGCTCAGGAGGGGAGAACCCTTCTCCGGAGCGAACGGCCCTATGCCGTCATCTCCATGGGACTGGCCCTTCTCCCGGCTCTGACGGCGAAGTTCGCCTCCGTCAGGGAGGCGCTCGCTTCGGAGCTTCCCGGCTTTCTGGAGCACGAGATGGGGCCCGTCCTCGCCAGGAGGTGCGCCGCCGTGAAGGAACGCATCCTCGCCGGGGCGGGGAACGAATTCTTCCGGAAGAAGCTGCGCCCCCTGCTGGAGGAGTTCCGGAACGCGGGGGGATCCCTCGCGTCCCTCCGGAGGCGGCTCGACGAACGGCTCGCCGCGGAGGCTCCCCTGCTCCGGAAAAGCCTGGAGCATAATTTTCCCCTGGTGCTTCCAGGCCTGGCGGAGGAAACCCGGGAGCTCACCGTCCGGTGGTTCGCCCGCCACGGCGTCGCGGCTCGTCCGGGAAGGGCCTCCCTCAGCGCCGGGAACGGCCGGAAGGAAGATTCCATCTCCCTTGAAATTTCGGGAATGGACGGCGTGGTGAACGTCCTCGCCGGAGTTCTCGGCAGCCTGGTCACCGCCGGAGGGGCCCTGCTCTGCGGGGGCTCCGGCGCGGCACTGGTGGCCGCGGGCCCGGTGGGGCTGGCGGTGGGCGGAGCTGCCGGGCTTGCCCTGTCGGTACTCCTGGTGCGGTGGGGACGGGACAGGGTGAAGAAAATGGCGGAGGAGATTCCCCTCCCCCCCGCTGCCGCCGTTCTTCTCATGACGGAAGCGGGCGTGGCGGAAGCGGAAAGGAACCTCGAGGAAGCCATGGGAGCCTGGCTTGATTCCAGGCTTGCCGCGACCAGGAAAGAGCTTGAAGATCATGTCCGCACCCTGGTGGCGGACGAACTGAAATCCCTGACGGAGATCGGAGGGCTGCGGCCGGCCCCCTGACCCGAGCCGAAGGAGGAACCGCCATGGAATGGACCGCCTTTCTCACCTATGTTCTCATCGCGTCCCACACCCCGGGACCGAACATCATCTTCGCCATGAACACCGCCAGAATCCACGGCTTTTTCGGAGCCCTGCCCCTGGTGTCCGGCATGATCTCCGGGCTCGTGATCATAATGACGGGCTGCGCGGCCTTCAACCTGCTGCTCGTCCGGCTTCTCCCGGCAGTCCTCCCCTGGTTCAGGGCGGCGGGGGCGGCCTACATCCTCTGGCTCGCATGGAAGATCGCCTTCCCGAAACCGCGGGAGGGAGGGGAAGAAGGCTCCGTTCCTGCGGCACCCGGCTTCCGGCAGGGATTCGTCCTTCAGTTCCTGAACCCGAAGGTCATCCTCTTCGGCCTGACGGCCCTCTCCGCTTTCGTCATTCCATGGACATCCTCGAAAGCCTGGCTCTTCGGGACCGGCCTCTTCCTCGCCCTGGCCTGCTCGAGCGGAGTGACGGTCTGGACTGCCCTCGGTGCGGCCCAGAAACGGATCATGTCCAGACAGGGGCGGGCCGTGGATCTGATCATGGGCGGCCTGCTCGCCTGGTGCGCCTTCTCCGTCTCCGGCCTCGGAAATATCATCTTCCGGTAACGGTTTTCAGGGAACGGCGTCTCCGGGCGACAACCTACGCACCGCTTCCACCTCACTGACAGCAGCACAAACTGCGAAAGAGTGAAAGAGGGGGCAATTTTCCTGCCCCCCTTGGAGCGGACGCTGATGCCCTCCGGAACGGGACCGAAATTCTCTTCTCTGTTTTTCTTCCTGCAGTTTCTGTCCTCACACCTTCAGTCAGGGTTTCACAGAGTGCAAGCGGAGCCTGATAGCACCGAATTATGTTTTCGTGCTACTATATGGCCGTCCAGGTTCATCATCCGAAAAGGAGTGGGCTTTCATGAATCGGTTCCGCACGTGCTTCCTGTACGTCTTTGTTTTTCTCTCCATCACCATCCCGGCATGTGCCGGTGAGATCACCGTGACCGACAGCCTTGGCCGGTCCGTCGCCGTCCCGGCTTCCCCGGAGCGGATTATCGGCTCGGGGTCCGGGGCGCTCCGGCTGATCGTCTATCTTCAGGCCCAGGACAGGGTGGTCGCCGTCGACTCCGCCGAACGACGGGTTCCCGGCCTTGCCGTCCTGACGTCGGCCCGGCCCTATTCAATCGCCAATCCCCAATTCCAGGAGCTTCCCGTCTTCGGCGAGTTCCGGGGGATGGACAATCCCGAACTGATCGCCGGGCTCGCCCCCCAGCCCCAGGTGATCTTCAAGGTCTCCCCCCTCTCGGGCCCTCATCCGGACCATCTCACCGCCAAGACGGGCATTCCGGTGGTAGGCCTGAAGTACGGCAACCTCACCGACAAAAGGGAGGAGTTCTATTCTTCCCTCCGCCTGATGGGAAAAATCCTCGGTAAAGCTGAACGGGCTGAGGAAATCATCGCCTTCTTCGAGGGACACCTGGCGGAACTTGCGGCCCGCACGGCGGACATCCCCGGCGGCAGGCGCCCCTCCTGCTATATCGGCGGCGTGGCGTCCCGGGGAGCCCACGGCTTCACCTCCACGGAGCCCGGATACCCGCCCTTCCTGTACACTGGGGCGAAAAACCCGGCGGCAGCGCCGGGAGAAAAGACGTCGGCCGTCGTCCAGATTTCAAAAGAAAAACTCCTCGAATGGGATCCGGATATCCTCTTCGTGGACCTGAGCACCACCACGGCCGGGGAGCAGGCAAACGCCCTCCACCAGCTCCGGCACGATCCGGTCTTCTCCTCCCTGGCCGCAGTGCGGGAGGGGAGGATATGGGGTGTCCTGCCCTACAATTCCTACACCATCAACTACGGGTCGGTGCTCGCCAACGGCTATTTCGTCGGCAAGGTCCTCTGCCCCGAACGGTTCGAAGACGTGGATCCTGCGGCGAAGGCCGACGAGATCTTTACGTTCCTGGTGGGAAAGCCGGTCTTTTCGGTCATGAACGAGGGGTTTTCGGGGCGGGTTTTCTCGAAGATCATTCTTGAGGAGTAGCGCCGTGCATCTGGAAGGACACGGCCTCTCCCCGGACTACGAACGGCACGTGGGGCGCAAGAGGATCTTTCTTTTCGGACTGGCGGCCGCCTGCCTGGTGATGGGAATTTTCTCCGTCTCCCGGGGGGCCGTCTCCATCCCTGTCGCCGACGTGGTGAGCACCCTCCTCGGCGGCGGGGAGGCGAAATGGCGCATCATCGTGCTGAACATCCGCCTTCCCCAGACCCTCGCGGCCCTCCTTGCGGGCGGAGGTCTCTCCCTGGCGGGGACGGTGATGCAGTCGGCGCTCCGGAACCCCCTGGGCTCCCCCTTCACCCTCGGCCTGTCCAACGCCGCGGCTTTCGGCGCCGCCTTCTCCATTATCGTGCTGGGAACGGGCAGCATGCAGAGCAGCGCCGTAAACGCCGTCACCATCGTCAACCCGTGGCTGACCACCGGGGCGGCCTTTCTCTCGTCTCTCCTCTGCATGGGGATCGTGCTCGTCATCTCGTCGGTCACCAGGGGCATGCCGGACGTAATGATCCTCGCGGGGGTGGCCCTCAGCTCCCTCTTCACCGCGGGGACCATGTTCCTGCAGTACTTCGCCGACGACAGTCAGATCGCCGCCACGGTCTTCTGGACCTTCGGGGATGTCTCCCGGGCCTCCTGGCGGGACATTCCCCTTATGGGAGGCCTGCTGGCCGCGGCCTTTCTCCTGTTCTTCCTCCGCCGGTTCGACCTCAACGCCGTCGACTGCGGCGACGAGACGGCCCTTTCGCTGGGAGTCCCGGCGTCCCGGATCCGCATGGAGGCCATGGTGGTCACGTCCCTGCTGTCGGCGGTGATGGTGGCTCTTCTCGGAGTGATCGGCTTCGTGGGGCTGGTCTGCCCCCACATGCTCCGGCGCTTCCTCGGGTCGGACCACCGCTTTCTCATCCCCGGATCGGTGCTGATGGGGGGACTGCTTCTGCTGGCCGCCGACACGGGCGCCAGGCTCGCCTTCGCGCCCCGGACCCTCCCGGTGTCCGTGTTCACGGCCTTCCTGGGGGCGCCGGTCTTTCTCGCCCTCATCGCCCGGAGGCGACGGACATGATCCTCTCGGTGAACGGAATCTCCTTCGCCTACAGGGGAGTGCCTGTGCTCGAGGACGTGACCTTTTCCCTTGCCGAAGGAGAGATGGCGGCGCTGCTGGGCCCCAACGGCACGGGAAAAACGACCCTGCTGAGGACGATCAACGGCATTCTCCGCCCCGCGGGGGGTACGGTGCTCATGGAGTCCAGGGACGCCCATGTTTGCCCTCCCCGGGAACGGGCGAAGTTTTTCGCCTACGTTCCCCAGCGTGGGGAACCGGTCAGGCTCACCGTCTTCGACGCCGTGCTGCTCGGCCGCCGGCCCCACCTGGGGTGGGCCGTGGAGCGGCGGGATCTGGAAAAGGTGGAGTCCGCCCTCGAAAGCCTCTCTCTTGAACGGTTCGCCCTCCGCTATCTTGACGAGCTCAGCGGAGGGGAGTTCCAGAAGGTCCTCCTGGCCCGTGCCCTGGTCCAGGAACCCCGGGTACTGCTCCTCGACGAGCCCACGAGCAGTCTCGACCTGAAAAACCAGCTCGACATGCTGGCCGCCCTCAGGAAAGTGGTCAAGGGGCACGGCGTGGCCGCCCTCCTGAGCCTCCACGACCTGAACACCGCCTTCCGGTACGCCGACAGGCTGCTCTTCCTGAAGGACGGATGCATCCGGGGGATGTTCCTTCCGTCGGAGGTTCCGGGGGAAATCATCGCCGATGTCTACGGCGTGCCCGTGGACATCGTCCGCCACAAAGGCGTCCCCCTGGTGGTGCCGTCGTGACTTCCGGCGCCCTCTTCCGCCCGGAAAAGGGCGCAGCGTTCACTTCTCCGGCAATGCACGGGAAAAACCTTTCTTGTTTTTCATTCCCTGCATCACCCCCGCAAGGGCTCCGTATCATAGCACGGAACAACATACACTTCCTTTTCTGATTACCGTGCCCTGGAACATGCTTTCCGAATAGATCATTTACACAACAAGAGGCGGCGTATTGTATGCCCCTCCGGTCAATCAGCATCCTCCGCATGCATATATAGAAATTTTTGCATGTTTATGGTCATGTGATATGATGCATTGTATTAACATAAAATTCACTTCATCTGTTTCTGTCTTGTATTCCAGGTATTTGGAGTGGCTGAACGCAACGAACCGTTTCCTCCGGCTGCAGGAAAAACAGGCATGAGGAATACACGGCGCCATCGAAGGGTCTAATGCCGCACTCCCGGCTCCGTCCGTCGGATTCGGAAGTGTGGCATTTGTAAAGTTTCCGGTTCCGGGATTTTCCCCCTGAAAAGAATTATGTAATTCACGGACGATCAAACGAAGCGACTCTCGACGAAAGATTGCCTATCCTGACCGAAAGGCGGTGAATACGATGTTCAATACCTTATACCGTCTTGGAGCGGCCCGCTTCCTCCTGTACTTCGCCGCAGTGTTCCTTCTTTCCGGGACGGGACCATCCTGCGCTTCTCCGCAGTATGAAGAATTCAACTGGGAAGCTCTTCCGGTGCACCTCCTCTTTGAAAACCACGGAGCCCCCATGATGCTGCTCGACCCGGAGACGGGGGTCATCCTCCACGCAAACCGTGCTGCGCGGATTTTCTACGGCTACCCGGATCTCTCAGGAATAAATATCAGCCGGATCAACACCCTTTCTCCCGAGGAGATTTACCGCGAGATGCAGCGGGCGCGCAGCCAGAAGGAGAACCACTTCAACTTCCGCCACAGACTGGCGGACGGTTCCGTCCGGGACGTGGAAGTCTACTCCTACGCCGTCACCGTTGAGGGACGGGACCTGCTTTACACCGTGGTAATCGACCGGACGGAGGTAGCCGCAGCCCTTGGGGCGCTGAAAAAACGAAACTTATGGATCGTCGGACTGCTGGTCGCCGCCATTCTGGCCCAGTCCGGCGTTCTTCTGCTGCTGTCGAGGGCTGTGGCACGCCGGAAAAAAGCGGAGAGCGCACTCGAAAAGCAGCTCGCTTTCGCCCGCTCGCTGATCGAAGTCATCCCCAATCCTGTCTTCGTAAAAGACAATACGGGGCGCTGCCTGAGCTGCAATGAGGCTTACAGGAAAATGACGGGACAGCCGGAGCAGGAAATACCTGGAAAACCCGTCCAGGATATTCATTCCATGGAGAAAGATGACGAATGCTGGGAAAGGGACGATGAAGCCCCTGTTTCACATGGAACACGGAAATATGAACGGCAGACGATGAACAAGGCTTCGGGTGAACGCAGAACCGTTATTTTCAACGAGGCTCCCTTCCTTGACGAAAGAGGGGAAATTGCGGGCCTCGTCGCCGTCATCACCGACATTACGGAACGGAAGCGGGCCGAGGAGGATCTCCGGAGAACCCGCGACTACCTCGACAAGCTGATCCAGCATGCCAACGCACCGATCATCGTGTGGGGCAGGGATTTTCGAATCATTCGGTTCAATCACGCCTTTGAGCACATGACAGGATATTCCGCCGATGAAGTGCTCGGCCGTCGGCTTGACATCCTCTTTCCCGACGGAAGCCGCGAACAGTCTCTCGAACTGATAGAGGAAACTCTCGGCGGGGAATTCTGGGAGATGGTCGAGATACCTATCAGGCGCAAAAGCGGCGAAATCCGCTTTGCCCTGTGGAATTCGGCAAATGTCTTCGCCGACGACGGAGCCGACCTCATTGCCACCATCGCACAGGGTGTCGATATCACCGAACGAAAGCTCGCCGAGGAACGGCTCCGGGAGACCCTTGCCAACACCCGCGTGCTCCAGAAGGAAGCCGAGTCCGCCAACCGGGCGAAATCGGCCTTCCTGGCAAACATGAGCCATGAAATACGCACGCCCCTCAACGGCGTCATGGGCTTCATCGAGCTGCTCGCTGATACGCGGCTCGACGACACCCAGCGCGAGTACATAGGCCATATCAACACCTCCGCCCATCTTCTGCTGGATATTATCAGCAACGTTCTCGACATTTCAAAAATCGAGGCGGAGCGGTTCGAGCTGAATCCCGTTCCGTCGGACATTCGCCGGCTGATTGAATGCTCCCTCGTTCCCGTCCGTACATCCGCCGACAAAAAGGGCATTCTGCTTTCCGCACGAGTGGAGGAGAACGTTCCGGCGAACGCCGTCTTCGACCCTGTCAGGCTGGAACAGGTACTCGTCAACCTGCTGAGCAACGCCGTCAAGTTCACGGACAGGGGAAGCGTGGAACTTCTGCTGAGCTTCGCCCCGCTGGCGGAAAACCGGGGAGCCTTCACCTTCTCCGTCAGGGACACCGGTATCGGTATTTCGCCCGGGGAGATTAAGCACATCTTCGACCCCTTCTACCAGGCTGACTCGTCCAAAACGCGAAAATACGGCGGAACCGGGCTCGGACTTTCCATATCCCGGCGCCTTCTGCAGCAGATGGGAAGCTCGCTCGAGGTGGAGACCGCTCCGGGCCGGGGAAGCAGATTCTTCTTCACTGTGTGCCTGCCGTGCGAATCAGGAACGGAAGAGGCAATTCCGGCAGACCGCAATGCCCTTCCCCAGGGAAACCCAGTCCCGTCCGGGACCGGGAGCTTAAAAGAAAAAGCCGTCATACTCATTGCCGAGGACGAGCGGGTGAACAGGAAGATGCTCTCCCTACTCCTCTCAAAACTCGCCCCTTCCGCCTCCCTGGTACAGGCCGAAGACGGGGAACAGGCCGTCGCCCTCTTCCGGGAACACAGGCCGGACCTCGTTTTCATGGATCTCCAGATGCCCGGGAAAGACGGTTTTCAGGCGACCGCCGAAATCCGGGCGATGGAGACGGAAAAGACTCCAGCGGAGAGGCGTTCCTTCATCGTCGCCATCACGGCAGACGCCCAGCGGGAAACCAGGGAAGAGTGCCTCGCCCGGGGGATGGACGCCTACCTCCCGAAACCGCTGCAAAGGGAAGAAATCAGGGCAGTCCTCGATCACTGCCTCGGAACGGAGAGACCATAGAGAGGAACAACGAATTCCGGCCCCCGGCGAAAAAAGGTTGAGCCGGAACAGCATCCCCCTCAGGGCAGGATCCGGACCTTTTTCAGCGACCTGCCGCAGTCCCGCAGCACCGTGGCGTCGCCTTTGATCCTGCCCAGGAGGGCTCCCGGCGACGCCATTTTCGGCTCGCTTCCGGAACTTGCCGGGGTGGGGCCGAAAAAGATGCACAGGGCGTTGCCCGCGGGCCAGAGAGCCACGTCGCCGATTTCGAAGACGTCCTGGAGTCTGTCGGCGCCGGAGTCCACCTTTTCATTCAGGGTGCCGTAAAACTCGTCGCCCCAGCGGGACATGGAAATCTCCTGGGGCAGCGTCTTCACAAGGTTCCGGGCGGCGTCACCGCCGCAGAGCTCCACTTCGAAGGTGTGCTTTTCCGTCTGGATGATCTTGATCACGGGCCTCCTTTTCGATTTATCCGCCTTCATTCTATACCACGGCCGGACGCTGTATGCAGAAGAGGGATCCGTGGTACAATTTAAGAAAACGGAACCGAAGGGAACGTGGGATCAGCATGATGGAATCTCCCCTGGCTTTTCTCGCCGGAGAGAAAGAAACATCCTCCGGCCCCGTCAGGCGAACTCTGGAGTTTGCCCTTTTCGACCTGGACGGAACCCTCATCGACAGCGAAGACAATCACTACGAAAGCGACCGGATCCTCCTCTCCCGGCGGGGCATTTCCTTCTCCAGGGAAGACAAGGCCGCCTACGTGGGAAAGGACATCTACGAGATGGTCCGGCGCATCAGGGCCAACTACGGCCTGGAGGACGACGTGCAGGCCCTCGTGGACGAGAAGAACGCCCTGTACCGGAAGATCGCGCTTACGTCGAGCAGGCTCTATCCGCCCATGCAGCCCCTTCTGGAAGGACTCGCGGAAAGAGGGCTCCCCATGGCGGTGGCCACGGGATCCAACAGCGCCATCGCCTCGGAAATCCTTGACGTGCTGGGCGTCCGCTCCTTTTTCACCCATATCGTCTCCTCGTCGGAAGTCCGCCGGGGAAAGCCCGCACCGGACATCTTTCTCGAGGCCGCCCGGAGAATGAACAGGGCCCCTGAAGCATCAGTGGTCTTCGAGGACACGAAATACGGCGTGGAGGCGGCCCTGAACGCGGGAATGACCTGCGTCGCCCTGCCCGCCCCCGGTGAGAGGACCGACGATCCGCTCTTCCGGAAAGCCTCATACCTCGTATCCGGAGGACCTGACGCCCTGGACACGGGCGACTTCTTCAGATGGCTCGACCCCCTTCTGTAACCGCCCGCCCTCCCCGGGAAATCCGCGGGGAGGGCTTTTCTCTCCCGAGGATCCCGGGGCCCCAGGACCCGGCACTATTGAGAACAATGGATTCTGCCTGGGGCATTCTTTTCCTGATATAATACCGCCACGGCCCGGAAAAACCTTTCCGGCCCACAGACCCGGAAGGAGCGTCTCCCATGGCGGAAAAACCGCAGGCTGCGGCAGACAACATGGAAAAGGTCGTTCAGTCCGCCGGAGAGCGGGTGTTCTTCCGCACCTTCCTCCAGACCATGGCTCCTGTTTCTCTGCTCCTGGTCCTCCTTTTCGCCGTTATCTTCGGTGTTCTGCTCCCCCTCCTCGAAAAAAGCCACATGGCGGAAAAAAGAAATCTCTGCAAAAACCTCATACTGGTGCAGCTCCATTATCTCGACGCCCTGCACAGGGAGGAACTCGCCGGGAACATCCCGCCGGGGGAGGGACAGGCCCGGGCTCTCGCCCGCATCCGCTCCCTCCGCTTCGGCGAGGAGGACAAGGACTACTTCTGGATCCTCGGACCCGAAAGAACTCTCCTCGTGCACCCCTACCGGACCGACCTCGAGGGCGTGAATCCCGACACCGCCGCCGGCCCGGACGGCGTTCTTCTCCGCCAGCTCTTCGACAGGATCGAAATCGCCGTCTCGTCCCCCGAGCGGGGAGGAATAGTGGATTACCAGTGGCACTTCAAGGACGATCTGAACTCCATCGCCCCGAAAACATCCTACGTGGCCCTTTTCGAACCGTGGAACTGGATCGTGGGAACGGGAGTCTACATCGACGACGCGGAAAAAAGCATCGCCGCGTGGAAAATGCGGTTCGTGGCCGCAGGGCTCCTTTCCATCGCCGCCGCGGGGGCGGTCTCCCTCTTCCTGAGCATCAGGGCGGCCATCCTGGGAAAAAAGGCAGCCCAGGCAGACCTCCTGGACCGGAGCCTGAAGGAAAAAAACAGTGAGCTTGCCCGTTCGGAGAGCCAGCTCGCCCTCATCACCCAGATCTACCGGAACGCCGCCGAGGGAATCATCATCACAGACGCAGCCGGACGCATCCTGGAGGTCAACCGGGCCTTCTGCGCCATCACGGGGTACGGTCCCGAAGAACTGATAGGCAACACCCCGGACATGCTGAAGTCGGACAAGCACGGCCCCGACTTTTACCGGGAAATGCGGGACGCCCTCAGGCAGGACGGCCACTGGTCGGGAGAGATATGGGACCGGCGGAAGAACGGAGAGGCCTTCCCCTCCAGGCTGAACATCTTCGCCTACAGGGACGGCGAGGGAAAAGTGACCCGCCACATCGGCGTCTACCAGGATCTGAGCGAGCTCCACCGGAGCCGGAACCTGCTGCAGCACGAGGTGAACCACGACGGCCTGACGGGCCTGCCCAACCGCTTCCTTTTCCATGACAGGCTCTCCCTCGCCCTCTCAAGGGCCCGGGAGAAGCGGCGTATCCTCTCGGTGGTCATGATCGGCCTGGACCGGTTCGGCGCAGTGAACAAAACCCTGGGCTACCCTGTGGGGGACGGGCTGCTCCAGGAAGCGGGGAAGAGGCTCGCCGGTGCGGCCGCCGAACCCGGTGCCGTCGCCCGCTTCGGCGGGGACGAGTTCGTCGTCCTGCTCACCGGGGGAGGCACCTATTCCTCCTGCCTCCGGACGGTGGAACGGATGCTCGCGGCTCTCAGGAACACCTTTTCCGTGGGGGACCATTCCTGCAGGATCACCGCCAGCGCCGGAGTCACGTTTTTTCCCCGGGACGGGGAATCCCCGGAGGAACTTCTCCAGAACGCATCCCTCTCCATGGAGCGGGCCAAGCGGGAAGGGGGGAACACCTGGAGGCTGTTCACCGAAGACCTCGACAGGAAAGTCCAGCACAGGATGCGCCTCGAAGCCGACCTTCGGAGGGGATTCGACGCCGGGGAGTTCCACCTTTTCTACCAGCCCAGGATCAGCCTGGAAGAACGAAAAACCGTGGGGCTGGAGGCCCTGCTCCGCTGGACTTCGGGGGACGGGACCATGATCCCTCCCGACGCCTTCATCCCCCTGGCGGAGGAAATCGGTGAAATCCGCGCCCTCGGCGCTTTCGCCCTTGAAAAGGTCTGCCTCCAGTGGGTGGAGTGGTCCGCCCGGGGCATGGAAATTCCCGTGGCGGTAAACCTCTCGGCGAAACAGATATCGTCGCAGTCTTTCGTGAGAGATGTCCTGGAAACCGTTGACCGGACGGGCATGAACCCCTACCTCCTCCAGTTCGAGATCACCGAGTCCGCCTTCATGGAGGACCCGGACCACGCCCAGGAAGTCATGGCGGAGCTGGGAGCGAAGGGGATCCGCTTCTCCCTGGACGACTTCGGCACGGGTTTCTCCTCCCTCTCGAAGCTCCGCATGCTGCCCATATCGGAACTCAAGATCGACCGATCCTTCATACTGGACATGGAAAGCGAAAAAACCAGGGGTGTGGTCTCCACCATGATCCATCTCGCCGGAAGCCTGGGGATGGAACTGACCTTCGAAGGCGTGGAAACCAGGGAACAGCTCGAAAAGCTGAGAAGCCTCATTCCCGGGGGGATGTCGGCTTCCATCCAGGGCTACCTCTTCTCCCGGCCCCTGCCGCCGGAGCGGATTCCCCAGTTCCTCGCCTCGGAGCTTCCGGACGTTTTCTGAAAACAGAGAAATTTCCCTCCCCCATTGCACTCCTGCGAAAAAGCCTTATTATGATGTATCTGATTTCACAACCGGTCCGGAAATCCGGCCAAGGAGGGTCCTTCGTGCTTCCCTGCATCCAGCACCACCGCCCATACCGTCAGATAGCCGTCGCCGCGTTCCTCGCGGCGGCGTTTTGCTTGCTTCCCGCCTGCTCCCGGGCATCTGAGGAGCCTCCACCCGCCCGGGCGGCGGCTCTGCCCTTCTCCTTCGACGATGTGAAGAACAAGGCTGAAGAACTGGCATCCCGCCCTTTCGAGGACCCGGAGGGTCAGGTTCCCGATTTTCTTCTGAACATCAGCTACGACCAGTGGCGGAAAATCCGGTTCCGACCTTCGGAAGCTCTGTGGAGGGACGAAGGTCTGCCCTTCGAAGTGCAGTTTTTCCATCCCGGCCTTTTCTACAACCGCCTGGTGGCCGTCAACATCGTTGACCGCGGCCAGGCGGCCAAAATCCCCTTCTCTCCGTCCGCCTTCGAATACGGGGATGAGGAATTCGCCGCGAAGGTCGCCGGGACGCCCCTTGATTTCGCCGGTTTCCGCATCCACTACAACCTGAACACCGGAAAGTACAAGGACGAGGTCGCCGTCTTCCTCGGGGCCACCTACTTCCGTGCCGTGGCCCGGGACGTGCAGTACGGCCTGTCGGCCAGGGGGCTTGCCGTGGACACGGCCCTCCAGTCCGGGGAGGAATTTCCCTACTTTCGGGAATTCTGGATTGAAAAGCCCGGGGAGGACAGCGATTCCATCACCGTCCACGCCCTCCTCGACAGTCCGAGCCTCGCAGGAGCCTGCACCTTCACCATCACTCCGGGAAAAGAGACGGCCATGGACACCGAGTGCGTCCTTTTCCTGAGGAAGGACGTCCAGAAGCTGGGCATCGCCCCCCTGACGAGCATGTTCCTCTACGGGGAGACGGAAAACGGCCGGCAGGGGGATTATCGCCCCGAGGTCCACGATTCCGACGGCCTCCTGGTCCATACAGGGTCGGGGGAATGGATCTGGCGTCCCCTGGCCAATCCGGAGCGCCTCGCCGTGGTGCCCTTTCCTCTGGAAAATCCCGCCGGTTTCGGCCTGATGCAGCGTGACTGGGTTTTCGACCATTACCAGGACCTGGAGGCCCGGTACGAACGGCGCCCCTCCCTCTGGATAGAGCCCCTGGGGAACTGGGGACCGGGACGGGTGGAACTGGTGGAAATTCCTTCGGAACTGGAGATCCACGACAATATGGTGGCCTACTGGGTTCCCGAAAAAATGGCGGAGAAGGGTCCTGACGGCCGGCCCGTCAGCGACGTCCGGAAATACCCCCGGAAGATGTCCTTCGCCTACCGGATGCGGTGGCTGAATCCCAGGGAAACCCTCCACACCATTGGAAGGGCGGCGGCGACCCGGATTGCCGCAGGCCCCCGGGACGGAAGCCTTCGCTTCATCCTGGATTTCGAGGGAGGAGAGCTGGAGAACCTGCCGGCAGACGCCGGGCTGACAAGCGTGGTCACCCTGGACGAGGGGGCCAGGCTTCTGGAGAAACAGCTTCACAAGAACGAAGCCACAGGGGGATGGCGGCTCGTCCTCACCGTCGCCGTAGAACCGGAAGGGGCATTCAAGACCCTCTTCCCCACGGCCCCGGCGCGGCCCCTCATTCGCCTTTCCGCCCTGCTGAAAAAGGGAGAGAACCTCCCCGAGCCTCTCACGGAGACGTGGACCTATGACATCCGCCCCTGAGACCGGAACGGAACGGCCCGCCGCTTCCTCCGATGACTGGCGCTATTCCAGGGACAGGGTTCTCCTCTATGTCCGGGCCCTCGACCTGCCCCCCTTCAGGGGGCTCGACCTCGCCGTGGAGAGCCTCAAGTCCGCAGGCCCCGCTTCCGCGTCGGAGGCCATGAAAAAGCTCCGGGAGCTCCTGGCGGAAAACGGCCTCGACCGGGGAATCCGGGACGGAGAAGGACGGCACCTCGCCTCGGTTCCGCCCCTGAACAGGGGGGTCATGGTAGCCGCCCCTCTTGAGCGGGCACCATGGAAATCGGCTTTTGCCCGCTTCCTCCGCCGGTGGAGGCGGAATCTTTTCGGCCCCTGGGAGAGAAACGGCCATGCGTGACGCCCCGATACCCAATCCTGCATGGAACCGCGCCGCCAGCTGGCGGCGCATCCTCCTTATCGCCCTGGTTCTCCTGCCCACGATCGCAGCCTCCCGGACCATGGCGGCCCTGCTGCCGTCCCGGGGCGGCACGGCCCTGGAACTCCTCCTCGTCGTTGTGTTCGCCGTGCTGTTCGCCTGGATTTCCGTAGGCTTCTGGACGGCCTCCATGGGCTTCGTCCTCCTGCTGTTCAAAAACAACCGGTTCTCCGTCTCCCGGGCCTGCGAGGGGATGGACTTGACCATCGCGGACAAGAGTGCCCGGACCGCCGTCCTCATTCCCATCTACAACGAGGACGTCAGGCGTGTGCTGGCGGGGCTCCGCACCGTCTATACGTCCCTCGGGAAAACCGGCTCCTCCGACCGGTTCGACTTCTTTCTGCTGAGCGACACCACAGACCCCGACATCTGGGTAGCGGAGGAGGAAGGGTGGCACCGGTTCTGCCGGGAGGAAAACGCCTCGGGACGGGTATTCTACCGCAGGCGCTCCAGCAACTCCCGGCGGAAGAGCGGGAACGTGGCAGACTTCTGCCGCCGGTGGGGAAAGAACTACCGCTACATGATCGTCTTCGACGCCGACAGCATCATGGCAGGAACCACCATGGTCCGCATGGTGCAGATCATGGAGGCCCGGCCGGACATGGGCATTCTCCAGACGCCTCCCGCCGGAGTGAACAGGGAAACCCTCATCGCCCGGGCCCAGCAGTTCGCAAACCACGTCTACGGCCCCATGTTCGCCGCAGGCCTCCATTTCTGGCAGCTGGGCGACGCCCAGTACTGGGGGCACAACGCCATCATCCGGACGGAGCCCTTCATGAAGCACTGCCAGGTGCCCCGCCTTCCGGGAAAGGGCCCCCTGGCGGGCGACATCCTCAGCCACGATTTCGTGGAGGCCGCCCTCATGCGGCGGGCGGGCTACGGCGTCTGGCTGGCCTACGACCTCGGCGGAAGCTGGGAGGAAACCCCGCCCACCCTTCTGGACGAGCTGAAGCGGGACCGCCGGTGGTGCCAGGGCAACCTCCAGCACACGCGTCTGCTCTTCACCAGGGGCTTCTTCCCGGCCCACCGGGCCCTGTTCCTGAACGGAATCCTCTCCTACGGCTCCGCCCTCCTGTGGCTGGCCTTCTTGCTGCTGAGCTCCGCCCAGGCCGTGGCGGAAGTCTTCTTCGAGCCGGTGTACTTCACCGGAACGAAGACCCTCTTTCCCCAGTGGCCCGTGTGGCACCCCCACTGGGCGCTCACCCTTCTCGGCTCCACGGCGGTGCTGCTGTTCCTCCCCAAGCTTTTCAGCATGGTCCTGATACTGCTGAAGGATCCCTCGGCGCGCTCTTTCGGCGGCAGGGCGAACCTCGCCTCGGGCATCCTGCTGGAAGTGGGGCTCTCCACCCTCCTCGCCCCGGTGAGAATGATCTTCCACAGTCTCTTCGTGGCCGCCACCCTCCTGGGAAAAAGCGTGGGGTGGGGCACCCAGTCCCGGGACGACCGGGGGTCATCCTGGAGCGAGGCGGTTTCCGCCCACTGGTGGGGAACCCTCTTCGGAGCCCTCTGGGGAGCTCTGGTCTACCTGGCCAACCCGTCCTTCTTCCCGTGGATCTCCCCCATCGTGGTCTCGCTGGTCCTCTCGGGGCCCCTCTCGGTCTTCACGAGCCGGGCATCCCTCGGGAGAGCCTTCCGGAACGCCGGGCTGCTTCTCATCCCGGAAGAGGTGGAACTTCCCGCCGAACTCGCCGCCCTGGAGGAAAATCTCAGGCGGCCGGAGCCCTATTCACCCTTCGCCATCCCGGGGAGAGAGGGCTTTCTCCGGGCGGTGACGGAGCCCCTGGTCCATGCCCTCCACACCTCTCTGCTGCTGCGCTACAGAAAGGGCGCTCCCGCAGCGGAGGCGGCGCAGGAGCACCTGGTGGAAAAGGCCCTTGCCGGAGGCCCCGGCAGCCTCACCGCAGGGGAAAAGATGAAGCTCCTGAAGGACCCCCGCCACCTGGCGGAACTCCACCGCCGGGTCTGGGAACTGGAGGACCGGGAGGCGGCAGCCCTCTGGGGGCTGGTCCTGCCCCCCGCCGGTCGGGGATAGCGAACACCTTAATCCGCAGGCAGCGGGGAGCATCACCGGTGCCCGCGGATTTGGAGCACCCCCCCCCCGTCCCTTGCAGGACGGACGGAATCCCCGTATGATGTCACAGGCATCATGAACACAAGACCGAACCGCCAGGAGGTTTTCCCGGTGCACCCACAACAAGCTTTTCCGGGGGGCGGCGTTCATTCCGGACGCTCCTCTTTAGATTTCCGCTCCCTCGCGGCATCTCCCCGTTCGGGGGAGCAACCGTGAACTCCGCGGCCGAACGGCCCGAAGGCATCCTTCCGGGACTTTCCGCCGGTCAGAGGGCTGCCCGGGACAGGGTGCTGCTGTACATCAAGGGGCTCGACCTTCCGCCGGACCGGGGGCTCTTCCTCGCCGCCCGGAGCCTGGAGGAAGCCCCGGCATCCCCTGAAGGAGCCATGGACGCCCTGGAGCGGCTGCTCCGGGAAGAAGGCTTTTCTCCGGACCTTGTGGACCGGGGAGGCCGGCGCATCTCCTCCTTTCCTCCGCTGAACCGGACCGTCATGGTGGCGGAGGAAATGGACCGCCTGCCCTGGAGAACGTCCCTCGTCCGTTTTCTCCGGCGGTGGGGCCGGGAACTCTTCGGAGGAAAAACCAATGGCTGACGGCGGACCCGTTCCGGCCTGGAGGCGCACGGGCAGCAGGCGGCGCCTTCTGCTGCTCCTGATCGTCCTCATCCCGACCGTCATCTCCAGCAACACCATGGCCAGGCTCCTGCCCGACCGGGGCAGCATCCTGCTGGACACGTTCCTCGTGGCGGTGTTCACCACCCTCTTCGCCTGGATTTCCGTGGGCTTCTGGACCTCCATCGCGGGACTGGTCATCCTGCTGACCAAAAAGGACGCCTACCGGGTCTCCAGGGCCTGCGACGGCCTCGGCCTCACCATCGCCGACGGAGCGGCCCGGACGGCCATTCTCATCCCCATCTACAACGAAGAGGTACAGCGTGTCATCGCCGGACTGCGGACGACCTACGCTTCCGTCCGGGCGACGGGCTCCCTGGACCGGTTCGACTTCTTCCTGCTGAGCGACACCACCGATCCCGACGTCTGGGTGGAGGAAGAGGAAGCCTGGCACAGGTTCTGCTCTGAGGAAGACGCCTTCGGGCGGGTCTTCTACCGGAAGCGGACAAGCAACACCAAGCGGAAGAGCGGCAACGTGGCCGACTTCTGCCGCCGGTGGGGCAAAAGCTACCGGTACATGGCCGTCTTCGACGCGGACAGCATCATGAGCGGCGAGACCCTGGTGCGGCTGGTGCAGATCATGGAGGCCCGGCCGGACATCGGCATCCTCCAGACGCCTCCCAAGGCGGTGAACCGGGAGACGCTCATCGCCCGGGTGCAGCAGTTCGCCAACCACGTCTACGGCCCCCTGCTGGCCGCGGGGCTCCATTTCTGGCAGCTCGGCGACGCCCAGTACTGCGGCCATAACGCCCTTATCCGGGTGGAACCCTTCATGAAGCACTGCGAGCTTCCCCGCCTTCCCGGCAAAGGCCCCCTGAGCGGCGACATCCTCAGCCACGACTACGTGGAATCGGCCCTCATGTGCCGGGCCGGGTACGGCATCTGGCTCACCTACGACCTCAGGGGAAGCTGGGAGGAAACGCCTCCCACCCTCATCGACGAACTCAAGCGGGACCGCCGGTGGTGCCAGGGCAACCTCCAGCACACCCGCCTGCTCTTCACCCGGGGCTTCTTCCCGGCCCACCGGGCCCTGTTCATCAACGGCATCCTCTCCTACGGCTCGGCCCTTCTCTGGCTGGCCTTCCTGACGGTCAACTCCGCCCAGGCCATATCGGAAGTCCTCTTCGAGCCGGTGTACATGCCCATTCTCCGGAAATTCCTTCCCGAGCTGCCTGTCTGGCGCCCCCACTGGGCCATCTCGCTGCTGGGGTCCACCACTCTCCTCCTCTTCCTGCCGAAATTTCTCGGCGCTTTTCCCATCCTCCTCGCCGATTTCAAGGCCAGGCTCTACGGAGGGAAAATCCGCCTTTTCCTGAGCATTCTCCTCGAGGTGGTTTTGTCCATGATCCTCACCCCCATCCGGATGGTCTTCCACAGCCTCTTCGTAGTGTCCACCCTCCTGGGAAAAAGCGTGGGGTGGGGAGCCCAGTCCCGGGACGACCGGGGAACCACCTGGAGGGAAGCCCTCCGGGCACACTGGTGGGGCACCCTTCTCGGCATCGGCTGGGGCGCGGTGGTCTACTGGATCACCCCGTCCTTTTTCTGGTGGATCTCCCCCATCACCTTCTCCCTGGCCCTCTCAATCCCCATCTCCGTCGTCACCGGACGGGCCGGTGTGGGACGGCTGTTCCGGAAAGCGGGGCTCTTCCTCATCCCCGAGGAGGTGGAGCTGCCCCCCGAACTGCAGGCCCTGGAGGACAATCTCCTGCGGCCGGAGCCCTACTTCCCCTTCTTCTTCTCCCGGAAAAAGGGTTTTCTCCGGGCAGTGGTGGATCCCCTGGTCCACAGCCTCCACACGTCCCTGCTGCTCCGGTTCCGGAGGGGAGCTCCTTCCCGGGAACGGGCCCGGGACAGGATCGTGGAAAAGGCCCTGGTTTCGGGACCTGACGCCCTGAACCGGAAGGAGAAGACGGCTCTTCTCCGGGCCCCGCACCACCTGCGGGAACTCCACAGGAAGGTGTGGCGTCTCGGCGACGAACAGGCCGCCGCCCGGTGGGGCCTGGTTCCTCCCGAAAAGAAATAGAAAACGGCGTGTTTGTCATTCCGAAGGACGAAGCCGGGGAATCTGCTTTTCTGCAGAAATCCGGGACCGGGTTCTTTTCTGTCAGCCGAAGACCACATGGGGGATTCCCCGCCGGGAACGAACCGCTCCCCGGGATGACAGAACCGAAAACCACGACCTTCGGCCATTAGAAAATGTGCCCCGTCTCCCTGTCGCTGACCACCATCTGCCCCCGGCAGTCGTCCAGGGTATCGCACAGGGTGTTTGGCCAGGGACGGCCCCGCAGAATGTCCAGGGTTTCGCTCTCCGCCCTGAAGGTCAGCCGGGGGTGCTTCCCCCAGTCCCTGGTGTAGCGCATCACGCAGCTCATCTGCCCGGTGGAGGGGCTGATGTCGAGTGCCATTATGGCCTTCTCCACATCGGCTCCCTTCGGCAGGGTCTCCCTGAGCGACCGGTAATGGTGGGAAATGCCCAGCCCGTGGCAGGCCTCATGGATCGCGGTCATGGCCACGGCCCCGGCGACCTGCCCCTCGAACCATGCGGCGTCCGGGCGGAGCCCCCGCTGCGCCAGGGCATTGGTGAGCTCGGGACGGTTCTCCCCCACTGTCCTCTCGAGGTCCGCCCTGATCTGGTCCGCGTAGACCAGCACGTACCGGTCGGCCGTCCGGGGCGGCCCTATTTCCGGCGGTCCCTCGCAGGCTCCCCAGTTGAAGGGGTCCGGTTCGGGGAGAGTGTCCTTCTTTATCCAGAGACAGTGCTGGTCCACCAGGTGGGAAAAGCCGGACCGGAAATTTACTGTCCGGGGCCTGTCGTCCGTCCCGGTGCACCGTCCTTCCTCCGGCTCGACGTAATGGACCGCCAGCCCGGTGACCCGTCCAAAGCCGGCTTTCTCCGCAAGGCCGTCGGGATCGTACACGAAAAGATCCTTTGTGTTCGGGTCAAGGCGCCCGTGCCTGCCCTTCACGAAGAAGCCCCGGTATTCCTCGTAGGCGGAGAGTCCGTCGCCGGGGGCCTTTCCTTCCGGCTCCCCGTCGTCGTCCGAGTCAGCGGCGCAGGGCCATATTCCCCGGACCTTCTCCCAGCAGTCGGCGATACCGTTCCCGTTCTCATCCTGGGGAAGGGTCACCCAGTGCTCTCCGGTCCTCTTCAAAACCGCCCGGACCTCCATCTCCTTTCCGCCCGCCTGGACAACCGCCGTAGCGGAAAGCTTCCCCCGTGCGCCGAAATCCTTTGCCTGAATCACGATCTCGGCCTCGTTCACCTCATCGAGGGTCACGGCGCTCTGGCCGTCCTCCGCGATGTTCAGCCCGGAACCGCTCATTTCCGAAATCACCAGGTCGGGAGCCTCCTCCCGGTCAACAAAGGGGAAATTCAAACAGACACCGGGCTCCCGGCTCACGTCCTCAAGGGAAAACCGGATTTTTCCCGCCTGCCCCGCCGGTTCCACGATCTTCGCCCTCACCCGGACGAAATTCCCCACGCCCCAGATCAGCTCCGGCATCCAGTTTTCGTAGTCCCCAACGGGCTCCAGCTCCACCCGGACCGGTACGTTCCCGATATTCAGGCTCCACGTGACCGTCCACGTTCCGGAATACATTCCGGGGGTCTTTCCCGCCGCGCCGGAGAATTCTTCCGCGAGCCCGGAATACCCGGAGAGGAGCTCCCCCTTCAGGCCGGAAAGCTCCGGCGGAAAGGATCCGAGCCCCCTGCGGATCAGGTCCATGTCGATCCCGCCCGGAGGAAGGGCATAGGTGAAGGACCCCGCCACCACGCCGCTTCCCGGGCTGTACCGGAGGGTCTCCCTGTCCGGCTCCGAGGGAATCCAGTCCACCGGCCCCAGCCCGTGCCAGGGTTCCCGCTCCTCGAGCCGCAGATCCGGGCCGGAATAGGCCATCACCGTTTCCCCCGTGCCGTCCCCGAGGTATATGGAAGGGAAGGACAGGGCGTAGCGCCCCTCCTTCGGGTTGACGGTCAGCCTGCACCAGCCGTCAATGTTTTCGGAACTGAAGGCATGCTCTTCCCTTGCAGAATGGGAGTAGTGCGACGTTATGGAAACATGCTTCGCCCGAAAGTTCTCCCGTTCCGTCACCCGGCCCGTCACGTACCCCACGGGCTGGTACCCGATCACGTGTCCCTCCCCGTCAGGGATCGGCTCCGATCCTGTGATCATGGCCGAAAGAAAGGCCGAACTGTTCCCCGACCAGGATGAGCTGCCTTCCTGATCTGAGGACGGACTCCCCCCGCTCTCCTTCCGCCCTGACCACCGCCAGTCCTTTTTTCCGGGCAGAGGCGCCTTTCCGCCCTCCCCTGCCTCCTTCATCATCGCCGAACCGGATAAACTCCGGGAAACCGTTATGGTTCCCGTAAAGGGAACCTCCGTCCAGCCGTCGCCGGGCTCCTTCCCGTCGCTCTCTTCCCTGTCCTTCTCTCCTTTCAGCAGCTCCTCCACGGCTTTCGCCAGTTCCTCCATCAATTCCGTGGACAGGCCCCGGCCCGATTTCACGCTCTCCTCGATCTCCTTCTCGAGCTCTCCGATTCTCCGTTCCAGGTCCTCCGCCGGCGCCGCACCGCAGATTCCCGCGGCAAGGGCGCAGGCGAGAAACACGAACGGAACCACGAACGCCCATCGTTTCATGACGGATACCTCCTCCCGCTCTCTTCCGGCTGCCCGGGCACCACATATTATAACAATAAAGAGTTTTCCGACACATAGCCTCCCCTAAGTAAAGACGGCTAACACTCCGGTTCGGTAGAACAGCGGTACCAGCCCCGGGTCTTCCGCCTAAAATAAAGATTAAACCCATGGGTCGTTTTGTTCATCCTCCGCCGGCCGGGCTGTCAGTTTTTCTTCCGGCGGCGGAACAAAGAAAGGAGGCGATTTTTCATGGAAGATACGCCGCGCCGTTTCAGCCGTCCGCCCCTGGTCCTGTTTTCAGCCCTTGCCGTCCTGTCTGCGGTATCCTTCTCTCTTCCTGCCGAAGCAGCCCCCACGTTTTCGTCGAAGAGTTCGGCCGTCATTTCCATTCCGGCGGCTTCCCCGCCGCTGTCTGCTCTCCCCGCCCCCGCAGCAGCGGGTGACGAGCTTTCCTTCGCCGAAGTCCTGGCGGAAGCGGAAAGCGGAGACCCCGAAATGGGATTTCTCGCAGGTCTCGGCTATGACAGGGGCGAAAGGGGCGCCCCGGAAGACCATCTCCAGGCGGCCTACTGGTACGAACGGAGCGCCGCGGGGGGAAACCCCATGGCCCGGGCCATGCTGGCCTACCATTACCACACCGGATACGGCCGGAGGGTGGACAGAAGGAGAGCCCTCATCCTCTGGAGAGACGCCCTTCCCGGACTGGTGCTGGAATACAGGAAAGGAAACTTCTACGCTTCCCTCATCCTCGACCTCTTTTACTACAGGGACCGGGACAGGTGGCATCCCAGGGGGTACGCCCCCCGTCATCCCCTTCCCCCGAGGAGGCATTACTCCGACTACCTGCGGAGGGCTCCATTCCCGCCCAGGTACAGACATCACGACTACCGGAGAACTCCTCCCGGGCACAGGTGGGGCCCTCCCGTACATCCGGGCCATCCTCCCGTCCACTACGGCCCGCCGAAGGGCGGCCCAGGCCATCCGCCGCAGTACGGGCCTCCCCCGAAAGGCCCGGGCGATCCGGGGAAGGATAAGCCGAAGGCACCGCCGCCCAAGCACGGACCTCCGCCGAAACACGGAAAGAAGAAATAGCCCCGGGTGAAGAGCCCGGAGAGAAGAGTCCCCGGAGCACAATCCCCGGGACTCTTTCTTTATGGGGTATAATAATTCTACCTGTTCTGCCGAATCAGCGGGTGGTTTCCGGGAGCGGGATTGCCCTCGGCGCTTCGGCAGGGACAGGGGAATACGAACATTGGAGGCTCCGGCATGACGTTCTCCCGCCCTGGAGGCGAATGGCTGCTCTTTCAGAAGGATCTTTTGCTGGTCAAATCGAAATCCCCCCTCTCTCTCCCGCCGTCGGAGGACGAGCCTCTCTTCGCGGACCGGCTCACGGTCACCGGCGTCCTTCCTCCGACACGGGGAAGCTTTCCCTGGGGGGAATACCCGGGCGATGATGCGCCGCCCCCGGGGTATGAGGCGGTGGGCCTGCGGGAACTGTGGGCCCTCGGTGGAGAACCCCTGTTCCACGCGGCGGGCACGGCCTTCCAGATGATGGACTGGAAGCGGAACAGCCGGTTCTGCCCGCGGTGCGGCGCCTCCATGAACCTCGCGGACAGCGATCGGGCCTACGGCTGCGCGGAATGCGGCTACATGGCCTATCCCATCCTCAGTCCCGCGGTCATCGTGGCGGTGACCAGGGACAACAGCCTCCTCCTGGCACGGAGCCCCCACTTTCCCAAGGGACGGTACAGCGTCCTCGCCGGGTTCGTGGAGCCGGGAGAGAGCCTCGAGGAGACCGTGGAGCGGGAAATCTTCGAGGAAGTGGGCATCCGGGTGAAGAACATCGCCTATTTCGGAAGCCAGCCCTGGCCCTTTCCCCACTCTCTCATGCTCGGCTTCACGGCCGAATGGGCGGGGGGCGAGCTGACCCCCGACGGCAAGGAAATCGAGGATGCCGGGTGGTTCACTCCCTCGACCATGCCCGAAATTCCGCCGTCCATCAGCATATCCAGAAGGCTTATCGAACACTGGCTCGCCGGGAGGACAAAATAGAGAATACTTGGGAGGTGGACCTATGAAAAGTATTGCGGTTTTCGGAGTGACGCTCCTGCTGGTGGTCCTGTTCGCCACGGGGGCGGGGGCGGACGGCACGCCGGAGGCGCGGGGAGTGTCGAGAAGCGGTGTGAGGCTGTCTCTCTTCACCGATTCGGAGATGGACTTCCAGATTCTCCGCAGTCTGGGCGCCGACGCTGCGGGCGGAGGTACGGCGGGAGAGATCCTGCTTGCCGCGGGGCAGATTGAGGACGGGAACCCCGCGTCGTGGTCGGCGGCCTTTCTTTCCCTCGCCCAGCGTCTCGAAAAGGACGGGACGGCGAGGCTGGAACGGGGGCATACGGTGAGCGCCAGGGAGAGCTTTCTCCGGGCATCCTCCTATTACCGGGCGGCGGAGTACTACGGCGATCCTCTGTCGGAAGACACCCGGTCATGGGGAATGAAGTGCCGGGAGACCTTCCTCAAGGCCATGGAACATTTTCCGTGGAAGACGGAAGCGGTCTTCATTCCCACGGGAAAGGGCGAGGATTTCTACCCCGGCTATTTCATCACCCAAGGGAAGGGCGGCGAACGGCGGAAAACTCTGATCGCCCAAAGCGGTTTCGACGGAACGGCGGAGGAGATGTTCCTGTCGGTGGGCAGGGCCGCCCTGGACAGGGGATACAACGTCCTCCTCTTCGAGGGGCCGGGACAGGCAGGAAAACGGCGGTTCCACCCGGATTCGACTTTCGTTTCCGACCTGGGGCCCACGGTCCGCACGGTCACGGACTTTTTGCTGAAGCGGCCCGAAGTAAACCCAAAGCAGGTCGCCCTCTACGGGGCGAGCTTCGGGGGCTACTTCGCCCTGAGCGGCGCCCTGGGTGAACCCCGCCTCGGGGCGCTCATCCTCAACTCGCCCCTGACGGACATACATGAGTACTTCCTCGCTTCCCTGGGTGAACAGACCGTGGACATGCTCAAAAAGAACAACCTTACCGTGGAAGATCTCAAGACCCTTTCGGAGAAGGACATGCCGCCCAAATACCGGCTCTCCCTGCTGAATCTGTGCGTCCGGTTCGGCAGGCCCTCCGTCGCGGAAACCTTTGACGCCTTCTCTTTTTTCCGCATTCCCGACGACCGGCTGCGGAACCTCGCCATGCCCGCCCTGGGGATGGTGGGCGCCGGAGAGGGGCCAACGCCCCTGAAACAGGCGGAATACTTCGCCGCTACGGCTCAGAACGCGACCCTTCATGTGTTCGAACGGGAGAGCGGCGCCAACGCCCACTGCCAGCTCGACAACCCGGCCCTCTCGTGGGCGGTGGCCCTCGACTGGCTGGACGAACTGTTCAGGTAGACTGAAGAGCGGCCCGGACGAATACGCCCGGGCCGCTCTCTTTTCGGCCGTCTCTCGGCTCTCGGCGGGGATCAGGCGCCGATGATCCTGCTCCCCGTCATGTTCTTCAGCACGAAGAGAGTGCTGAGACAGGCCTGGTATGTGGTCTTCGGGTTCTCGGGAACCGGCGTGTTCTCGAAGAGAACCGTCACTTTTCCCGTGGCGCCTTCCCAGCGGATCTCGTGGGTGTTGTACTCCACCGTGGGGTCGGCGTAGATTTTGATGATCGTCCGGTCGAAGCCTATCCCCGCGATGCTCAGGGCCGCGCCGATGTTGATGCTCTGGGGGTATTTTTTCATGCACTCCCTGGCGGGCCCTTCGAAAAGAAGGAGGGGCTCCTTCAGGTTCTCCAGGTCGACACCGAGCTCGTCCACGGCGGGAATGCCCTTCCACGTGGTGGAGTATTTCCTGGTGGTCATGGTCACCTTCTCCACGCCGCCGATCAGGGCGGTCTGCAGGGCGTCCAGGGCTCCGATGCCCCCCGAGGGGATGTGAAGCCTGCTGCCGCCCTTTTCCGCAGCAGCCGTCATGGTCTCCATGAGACCGGCGTCCACGAAGGCCCCGAGGCTCAGGGGGATAAAATCCACGCCCCTCTTCAGGATTTCCGGCCCCATGGCCACCACCGCGTCATGGGTGGATGCCTCCACCACCACGTCGGGAGAAAACCCGAGGAGGTCTTCGAGGCTGGTGACCCAGGGGATCTTTCTCGACTCGAGATGCTCCCTTCCCCTGGATTCCGGCGAACGGAGATAGACCGCCACCGGTTCGCACCCGGGCACCACCCCGTCGGCGAGGTGATCAAGGACAAACCGCCCTATGGTTCCGCAGCCAAGGATGGCCACGCGCAGTTTTTTCAACGGTGCTCCTCCTCTCTATTTCTTCGGTGAAACGTCGATCCCCTTTTCGGCATAGAACTTCACGGCCCCGGGGTGGAAGGGCAGGGAGGCGATCTTCGACACGTTCTCCAGGGTAATGTAGCTTCCCACCGAGTGGATGCCCTTCAGGAAATCGGTGTGCTCGAAAATGGTTTTCGTCATGTCGTAGACATCCTGTTCGGGAAGGTCGCCCCTGCCTGACAGGGTGATCCACACGGCGAAGGTGGGAACGTCCTTTTCAAGGGACTTGTAGGCTTCTTTGGGGATTTCGGCGGAGACGAAATGGCCGAACTTCCCGGTGAACTTCTCGATCTCTTCCTTCGAAAGCTCGATGAGCTTGACTGCGTGGCTTGTCTCCAGGTCCACCACCCAAGGCGCGGGGGCGGCGGTGTTCACTATGGCCGCGTCAACGGAGCCGTCACGGAAGGCGTTGGTGGTCTCCGCGAAGGAGAGATACTGGGGCTGGATATCGTCCAGCGTCATTCCCATGGTCTCCAGGATGATCTGGTTCGTGGCGAGGATGCCGCTTCCGGGAGAACCCACGGAAATCCGCTTGCCCTTCAGGTCCGAGAAGGAGTTGATGGGGGAATCCTTCAGCGTGACGATCTGGATCACGTTGGGGTACAGGGGAGCGATGGCCACCATGTCCACCGGGGCCTTGAACTGGGCCTTTCCCGCCAGGGCGTTCTGCATGACGTCCACCTGCATGACGCCGAGTTCCACCCTCTTGCTGTCCAGGAGCTTGACGTTTTCCACCGAGCCCGCCGTCACCTCGGCCACGGAGTTCACGCCGAGCTGCTTGCCGAACAGGTCGGCGATTCCGGCGGCCATGATGTAAAACGTTCCCGCCGTACCGGCTCCCGCTATGGAAACCTGCTTCAGCTCAAGGGCCGAAGCCGTCACAGGAACCCCGAAACACATCATGAGCGCCGCCGCAAGTGCTATTCCTTTCCATGCCTTTCCTTTCATCTTCTCTTCCTCCTTTGTATGGTGTGCTCTCATTTCACCGCCGTCCGAAAAAGACGCTGAACCGTGTATCATTTCCTCATATTCTTCCGGAATGCCCATACTGCAACAGCCAGCAGAATACCTGCGATATTGCTCGGCCACCCCGGCAGAATAAGGAGAATGCCGGCGACGCAGAGCACCGCCCGTTCCGGAAGGGATACCTTCAGGAAATACCAGCCCGACAGTCCCGCCCCGAGAATGACGGCCCCTAGGAGGCCGCTCCCTCCCGTGGAAAGAACGGAAAACACGTCCCCCAACCCCACCAGCGAGGGGTGGAAGACGAACATGTACGGTACAACGAAGGCCGGAAGGGCCAGGAGAAGGGACTGCTTCGACGTCTTCCAGAAATCCGCTTCCGCGATGCACGACGCGGCATAGACAGCCAGCCCCACCGGCGGAGTGATCATGGACATGCAGCCGAAATAGAAGACGAAGAGGTGGGCAGCCAGGGGTTCGACACCCAGTCTCACCAGGGTCGGGGCCCCGAGGACCGCCAGGATGAGGTACGCCGGCGTGGTGGGAAGCCCCATGCCCAGAAGCAGGCTCGCGAGCATGATCATGATCAGCACGAGGATCAGGCTGTTTCCCCCCACGGCGAGCACGAGGCTGGAAAACTTCATGCCCAGGCCGGTCAGGTTCATGACCGCCACGATGATCCCGGCACATGCGGTAGAGGCGATGACCACCAGGGAAACCCTGGCGCCGCTCTCGAAGGCGGTTATGATGTCCCGCCAGCCCATCCGCTTCTTGAAAAAACCCACCAGGACCGTGGCGAGAAGGGAATAGACGGCCGCTTTCATTACGGAGTACTGGGCGATGATCATGAAGTAGATCAGCACGAGAAGGGGAATGAAAAAGATGCCCTGCTCCCGGAGAAGGGTCTTCATGGGAGGAAGAGAATCCCGGGCCGTTCCCGAGAGGCCGAGAATCTTCGCCCTGCAGTGGACCATGGTGAACACCGTGCCGTAGAAAATCAGGGCGGGGATGAGGGCCCCCAGGGCCACCTTGTAATAGGGAACGGCCAAAATTTCCGCCATGATGAAGGCCGCCGCGCCCATGAGGGGAGGCATGATCTGGCCTCCCGTGGACGCCACCGCCTCCACCGCCGCCGCGAATTCCGGCCTGTACCCGATGGAGCGCATGAGGGGAATGGTCACCGCTCCCGTGCCCGCCACGTTTGCCACGGCGCTGCCCGAAACGGACCCGAAGAGGCTGCTTGCCACCACTGCGGCCTTCGCCGGACCTCCGGCGCTTCCGCCGACGGATTTTACCGCAAAGTCGATGTAGAACTGGCCCGCCCCGGTGATCTCAAGGAAGGCTCCGAAGAGGACGAAAATAAAGACGTAGCTCGCCGACACGCCGAGGGGAGTGCCGAAAATACCTTCGGTGCTCAGGGAGATCTGGTAGATGATCCGGGTCAGGTCGTACCCCCTGTGCCAGAGCATCCCCGGCAGATAGGGGCCGGCGACGGCGTAGAGGAGAAACACCACGGCGATCCCGGGAAGAATATTCCCCACCGATCGCCGGGCAAAGTCGAGAACGAGCACGATGAGAACCGTACCCACCGCCAGGTCCAGGGCGTCCGGGTCGCCGAACCGGAGGATCATGGCCTGGAAGTTGACGATGAAATGGCCCAGGCAGAAAAGGGACGCCGCGGCGGCCAGCAGCGGAAAAATCTTCTCCCGCTTCAGGGACGCCCCGGCGACCGCGGTCAGGTAACAGATGAGAAAACCGAAGGTAAGATGGATACTCCGCTGCCAGAGGGCGGTCAGCACCCCGAAAAACGCCGTGTAGACGTGAAAAATTCCCATGGCCGCGGAAACGGCCGTAATCAAAAGGTTCGTTTTTTTCTCAGGAAAACAATCCAAAATATAGGTCCCCCCCACTCGGTAACTTTTCCTGCTTCCCCAACGCACAAAAACTTCTATTCCATCCGGGAGCTCCCTGCGCCTTCGGGCCGGCAGCCCCCGGTTTCGTCCTTCGGAGGGCCGTCCTGGAGGGCCATGATGAATCTCTGGGCCTTCTCAATTTCGTCAATATGCCGGGCCATCTGCAGGGCGGCATCGTCGGGAGACCGTTTCCGAAGGGCATGGAGCACTCTTTTATGTCCCTCGAGGGCTTTTTTCCGTCCCTGGGGAAAAGTGATGGTGGTGGAACGGCCTTTCTGAAGATGGGAATCCACCTCCTGGAGAAGATGGAGAAGCACGGGATTTCCCGTGGATTTTGCAAGGCTGTAATGAAAATCGAGGTCGGACTGAACCACCCTGTCGGGGTCCGCTTCACCCTCGCCGCCTTCCAGAACGGACAGAACCGACTCCATCCTTTCCAGGTCTTCGTCGGAAGCCCTTTCTGCGGCAAGACGGGCCAGACTGCTCTCCAGCACCTTTCTCGCCTCCATGAAGTGGGCCAGGGCGCTGGATGAAGGGTCGGCCATATCGGGAAGGGGGGTATAGTGTTTTTTGAGGAAGGTGCCCTTTCCCTGGATAATCTCCACAACCCCCTCCTGGCGGAGGACAGAAAGGGCTTCCCGGACGCAGGTCCTGCTCACCTTGAAGATTCTCATCAATTCCTGCTCCGTGGGAATTTTATCCCCCGGCCGGAGAGAATCCGCCTCGATGAGCACCTTGATCTCGTCAATGAGCAGTTCCGTGAGCTTCTTTGCCCTCAGGGGCGACGGCATGGGCGGTTCCTCCTTCTCTTTTGTCGCTTCATCCTATCATACGATGAATTTGGTTTCAATATTTCCCGATAAAAAAGGGGGCTGCGTTCACGCAGCCCCCTGGAGGAAAAACCCGCCGCCACGGGCGGGACGATCTTTGAAGAACCTTTTTTTATTTCGCTTCCTTGTACAGGCCCACCTGCTGCAGAAGATCCTTGAACTGGGCGTCCTGCTTCGTGAGAAATTCCGTGGACTGTTTCTGGTCCCAGGTGAGAATCATGGAGCCGGACTCGTTCATGAACTTCTGGAAGGTCTCGCTCTCGGCGGCAGCCTTGAAGGCGGCATAGAGCTTGTCCACCACTTCCTTCGGCGTGCCCTTGGGGGCGAGAACCTGCCGGGTGTTGTGCATAACCACGTCATACCCCTGCTCCATGAAGGTGGGGATGTCGGGGAAGGCTTCGACCCGGACTTCGCTCATGACGCCCAGGGGCCGGATTTCTCCCGCTTCGTAGAGCGACTTGGCAGTGACGGGGGCAGCCTGGCATGCGTCCACGTGCCCGCCGGCCACGAGGGAAGGTCCCTTGGCCTCTCCGCCGGCCTGGCTGGCGATCTTGAACTTCACGTTCTCCTTCAGCTCGAGAAGCTGAAGGCCGAGACGGGTGATGGATCCGGGGTTGGACGCCGCCACGGTGATGGTGTCAGGCCGCTTCCGGGCATCCTCTATGAACTCCTTCAGGTCCTTCCATGGAGCGTCCTTCTTCACCCAGAGACCGCCCGGGTCGGAGTTGAAGGTGATGACCACTTCGAAGGCCTCATGGCCGATGGGAATAACGCCCATGAACTTGTGGGTCGAAATGGTGCCCGTGGTGTTGCCGATGGTGTAGCCGTCGGGCCTGGCCTGGGAAATTTCCACGTAGGCCTTGGCGCCGGAGCCGCCCGGCTTGTTGACGATGACGATGGGCTGTCCCAGGTGTTTCTCCGCCTCGGCACACAGTACCCTGCTCACCAGGTCCGAACCGCCGCCGGTCTCCCAGCCGATAATATAGGTCACCGGACGGGTGGGATAATCCGCCGCCAGGGCGGGAACCGCGAAAAGAACCGCCAGACAAACTGCTGCCGCTGCTGCTGCCTTTCTCAACTTCATGAACTGCACCTCCCCTTTCTTATTCCGTTCCGCATTTTTTGAGCATGAGCATCTTGCACACAGGGTACAGGATCATTGCCGCCGTCAGCACCCAGAGCACGATGCAGATGGGCGACGTAAAAATGGGCGCCACTCCGGAAATTTCGATGGTGCTCCGGAGGTTGTTTTCGAACATGGGACCGAGGATCAGCCCCAGGATGATCGTTCCGGGCTTCACCCCCACCTTGTTGAGGAAGAATCCCGCAACGCCGGAGACCAGCATGATCCCCACGTCAAACAGGCTGTTGCTGAGCGCGAAGGCCCCGATCACGCAGAGAACGGCGATGACCGGGAGCATCATCTCCTTCCGAACCGCCAGTATCCACGGGGCGATCCGTGCCGTGGCAAGCCCCCAGAGCAGCAGGGAGAACTGGGCCACCAGGAGCCCGATGAAAATGGTGTTGATGAGCAGGGGCTGGGTGGTGAAAAGCATGGGACCCGGCCGCAGGTTGTGGATAAGAAGGGCTCCCAGCAGAATAGCCGCGGGAGAGCTTCCCGGAACGCCCAGGGTGAGCAGGGGCACCATGGCGCCGCCTACGGAAGCGTTGTTCGCCGTCTCGGCGGCGATGATGCCTTCGGGAGCGCCGGTGCCGAATTTCTCCGGCTCCTTCGAGGACTGCATGGCATGGTTGTAGCTGATGATGGACGCAATGGTCCCCCCTGCGCCGGGAAGCACGCCGATGACGATGCCGATGAGGCTCGCCGGAAGAAAGCCCTTCAGGACCTTGGCGAAATCGCTCGCCGAAAGGAAGAGCCTGTTGATGGTCTTTGTGATGACCCCTTCCTTTGAACTCTCGAGAATCTGGGAAATCACTTCCGCGAGACCGAACAGGCCTATCACCACGGGGATGAAGTTGATCCCCGACATCAGGTCGAGGGAGCCGAAGGTGAACCGGGACACGTTGGTGAAGTTGTCCATCCCCACCGTGGACAGAAGGACGCCGAGGGTCGCCCCGGCGAATCCCTTCGCAAGCGCCTTGCCCGACACGGCCACGATGGCGCTCAGGCCGAAGACGGCGAGGACGGTATATTCTGCGGGGCCGAACCTCAGGGCGAACCGGGCCAGAACGGGGGCGATGATTATCAGGGCGATGACCCCGGCGATGCCTCCCAGAGTCGAGCCCACCGTGGCCAGGCTGATGGCCCGCCCCGCTTCGCCCCGCTGCGCCATGGGATATCCGTCCAGGGACGTCATGACCGAAGGGGGAGCGCCGGGGATGTTCAGCAATATTGCGGAATAGGCTCCTCCGAAAACCGCACCGGTGTAGAGGCCGAGGAGCATGAGGATACCCTCGGAAGGAGGCATGTAGAACGTGATGGGGAGCATGAGGGCCATGCCCATGGTGGCCGAAAGCCCGGGAAGGGCCCCCACGATGATCCCGAGGGCGCTGCCCCCGAAGATGAGGGCGATCATCTTGAAAGTAAAAACCGTCTCCAAAGCTGCTAAAATATCCATCACACTCATCCTTTCACTGACGGCGGGCAGGGAAAGCCATCGTCAGAATCCCCACGGGCCCAGCGGAAGGGGAACGTGAAGCAGGCCGGAGAAGAGATAATTCACGAGAAAAACAAACACACCCGTGCGCAGGATATTCAAAAGAAGGTGTTTTTCCCCCAGAAGGAACTGGGATACGAGCATGAAAAGACACGTCACAAGCACAAAACCCAGGGAGGAAAGGAAAAAGAGGTACGCCCCCACCAGGAAGATGAAAAGGATCGCCCGGACAACTGCCTGTTTTTCAGGGCGTTCGCTGAAAACGGGCTTTTCCGGACGCCGCATTCCCTGGACAAAGATCACCGCTCCAAGGAAAAGAAGCGTCCAACCCAGAAGGTCCGGGAAAAATTTCGGGGAGAGTGCCCGAAACTCTTCGGCCGCTGTGGAAAACTGCGACACGAGATACAACACTCCCCCGCTGAAGAGGATCAGGCCCGAACCCAGTATGGTGGATGGATTCTTCGTCAGCATGACATCACGGCCCGTCTACCGCTTGAACTCGTCTTTTACCTCAGACTCGGGAACTCCCTTTTCCGGCTCTTTTCTCTCGCCGTCGCACATCTGGAGACGCCAGCCGTCGGGGTCGCGAAGACGGACATTGCCCCGCCCCGTGTGGCGGTTTCTGTAGGGCTCGTTGCTGAACTCGATGCCGGCCGCCTTCAGCTCTTCATAGGTTGTGATCAGGTCGTCGGTCTTGAAGGCGATGTGGTTGACGCCGATGTTTTCTTCGTCGATAACCGTGTGGATCTCGAAAATGGGCTGGTTCGGTCCGGGAAGCTGAAGCTCCGCCGAGCCGCCGTGATGGTCCGTCCACTGGAGGAGTTTGAAGCCGAGCTTCTGGTAAAAATCAACGTACTCCTTGACGTCCTTCACGATGATCTCGATATGGTCGATCTGGGTAATCACGGTGTTTTCCCTCCTCATTCACCGGCATCTCCCATGGCGGGAAGCCGATTTTCGCCATGACCTTACCAGACAAACGCTTATTTTGTCAAGTATATAATATAAGATGCAGGGGATGGATAAAATATACCGGCGGGCTCGGAAGTTTCCTCCTCCGTCCACCGGTCAGTTTTTCTTGTTCCTTACCTATTTACCGGTCGTTCTCCCCCGGCGGGAAAAAATCTTTCCCTTTTTCCCGGAGCATAACGCCCTCGCGCCCGGGGTTACCCCGGTCATGGGTTGAAGGTGAGGGTCGCGCTTCCGTTTACCATATCATCGCTGGTTTCTTTCAGTTTAATGTGCCTGAAATACACCTTCCTCCCGCCGTCGATAGGATCGTCCGGACTCCCTTTGAACGCCTGTTTCGGATGGATGATCACGGGCAGAGGGCGATCTACATCCGCCTTCCCCGCCCAGACCTTTCCGCCGCCCGTGGCGTAATACCCGAAGTCCTGCGCAGTGAGGGCGTACTGAGCATCCTTGAAAGTGAACGTTTTCGACTCTCCCGCCTTGACGTTGTACCAGCCGATCCGCCTGTCGTCGGGCTTGTCGAACCCGGCCCAGCAGAAAGCGAACGACAGATTGTGGTCGCGGTTGTTATGTATCGTGATTGTGACAGCGGCGCAGGACGATGAGGCAAAAATCAATGACGCAGCCAATACGCAGAAAACCGATACGAATTTCAGAAAGTTTTTCATCCCGTCACTTCTCCTTCCGGACCTTCACAGTATGCAACCCGCCTCTTTCAGCACCCCATTTTTCATCTCCGGCGCCGTGACTGTTCCCGGCTTTCTGTTCTCCCGAGATTCCTTCGTACCTAAAACAGATCGCCGAGCTGCCGGAGGGCCTCCTCAAATTCCTGGAGGGACTTCTCCAGCTCATTCATCGCCCCGGCGAGGCCTGGTTCCGCGGTTCCGCTTCCTTTGCCCCCGGCAAACAGGAGAACGGTGTAATATCCGCTGCCGAGCCGGCAGATTCCAGCCCCCACGTGGGTATACTCCCCGGCCAGCATGGAATTTCGGGTCTTTCCGTCGTTAAAAAACTCCCGGAATATTTCAAGTGCGTCGGCCTCCGGCGTGTCAACCCCAGATGTCGATGCCCCGGCAAAGACCAGGCCGCTGTCCCTCAGGACTGTATCGAACGTTCTTCCGTCAGGCCTGGTGACGATGTCGAATTTCACGTTCATCTCCCGTGCCCTGGTCAGGGCCGCACTGGTGAGGGCATCGTCCGTCCGCAGGGGGACACGCCCGGAACGGGTCCTCTCGTTGTTGATAAGGTTCACCACATTGGCAGCCGCAAAGGCGAGACCGTCCCCGGGCAGGGGCGGGGTGTTTCCGGCTCCCCCGCCCTCTCCCGTGAAGAGTTCCACGCAGTAGGTCCTGCCCCCTTCCTCGTGAAAAGCCAGCCCCACGGCGGAATACTCGGGGTTCAGCAGAACTTTTTTATGCCCGGGAGAATTCATGAACTGTTCATGGAAATGAGAGGCCTTCAGGGGTTTCGTATTTGAAGCCACGTTTTCTCCGCTTCTTGCCGGATTGAGATTGAACTCGGCGAAGACGGAACTGTAGCTTTTTCCGTTCGGACGGGTGTGGCCCCACACCTTCGGCAGTTCCGAAGCCCGGCGGGCCGCCGCCTTCGACAGGGTCGCATCCAGTTTCAGATCCCGGGCGCCGGTCTTTCTGCGGTCGGCATTGATGAGTTTCAGCAGTTCATTGCTTACCGCCGAAAAAGTGTCTCCTCCCCCTGCGGGAAGGGGCTCCCCCGTCTTCACCGGCCTGTAGTCCACGCGACCGTTTTTTGCCGCGTACCTGGTGAACTTTGCCGTCCTCCTGTCGGGACCGGCGGGGCATGTTTCGCCGTCCTCGTACACAAAGGCCTTCGACATGACCACCCTTGTAATGTCCCCTTTTCCCCAGGAGATTTTATTCCTGCCGGACAGATAGGAATGGAGATACATGGTCGGTTTGGAGGTGGAAAAGTTGATGGTCCGCGATTCGCGGGGCCTCACCACGTACCAGCCTCTGGTCGTCCATGCGCCGGTGGAGTCGCAGTAGTAGACCACGGCTGTGTTGAGGCTGTCTGCGAAGTCGTTTCGGATCGTCAGTTTCAGGGCAAAGGCCGCCGGCAGGGGTCCCATCAGGAAAAGAGCGGTAAGACACAGGACCGCCAGGCTTCGCAGCCCTATCGGCATTTTTTCCAGAACGGCCTCCTCCTTTTTCGCACCTCTAAAGCTCCCTCCGCACAGCTTCAAAAGCCGGCGCTTTTTGCATGAACAGCGGCCTTACTTGTGGCTGCGGACCCCGAAATCAAAAGACAGTGTATTCGGCTTGAAACTAAAGCCTCTGGACGCCGCTTCATTGGTCTTTTTCCAGTTGCCCCCGAAAGGCTTAATGAGTTTATTGAGGGAGACGGTGATGTCGTACTTGTACACCTGTCCGGGATACCATTCTCCTTTTATCGGATTGGAATATGTGCCGGAATGACTGACGTTCCACGTTGCAGGTTTCCATCCCTGCGACTGTATCGCGCCGTAGATAGTGCCCCATTCCATCTTGTGGATGGTGAACACTCCTTTGTAGCTTATTTTCCTGTCGTAGATGGCCGTAATGATATCGCCGTTCTTGCTGTTGTTGATGATGTCGAAGTACAGAACCAGTGTTCTGTGGTTGCCGTCTGTTACCTTCGTGTTCTTTCGCGTCGAAAGTTTGCATCCCGTGTACTTGACCGTCACCCAGTCGGGTTTCGCCAGGGCGGCGGAGGCGAATGCCAGCAACATCAGCACCGCTATGCCCGTTAAGAGTCCGAATCTGTTCTTTCCTCTCATGTATTGCCCCCCCTTTGCTGAATGAACGTTCCGTCCTTCCGTACCGCAAATACTCCGTCCGATGGTTACCGCTGTTCCCCCAAAAACGGGATCCGAAACAGCACCCGAAATTTCCAGGGCGTTAGAGAATATCCGATGTGCCCTCAAAGTGAATGGGTGTTTCTTTTCGAACCTCACCCCGCAGCAGGAACCTCGACGGTAATTTCCGAGTCCTTGTGCTTCTCCACGTCTTCCCAGTCTTTTTCGGAATCGACGGATGTGACGATAACGCTGATCTCGTTTTCCTTTTCGCCGGGGCCCATGACGGTGAAATTCTCTTTCCCGGTCGCACCTTTCAGTATGACGTAGCCTTCGTCCACAGCCGGATCATAGAGCGCCGCCGACACCCCCCACATACCCGCAGCTTCGGGACGTTCGATCTTTTCATCGATGAGCGTGAAAGCGAACCTCACATCGTCGATGAAAAACAGGTCGCTGTACCCCCAGAAGGATTTTTCCAGTTCCAGCGTTTCGACTTCGTACACCCACAGCCCGTTCGCGAAACGGTTCACGCTGCAGCAGAGGACCATTCTTTGTTTATCGGGGCTGAAGAAGACGTTTTCGACGCGGGTCTGCTCTTCCGCCGTGGGCAGAAAGAAATATTTTTCCGCGTTCCCGTCATAGATGAGAACGCCCCGTTCCAAACCTTCCGCTGCAGGGTCATTTTCCGGGTCAACCGCGTACCAGTACATATTCTGATCCAGCGAAATACCGCGGGGACCATCGGCCTCACCGCCGGATTTCAGAACCCAGTCGCTCTCCTTTTCGCTCACCGCGAAAACGTCCTCCGCATTTTTCGCTTCCGCCGCCCCTGAAAAGACAGCCGTGAAAGCAATCGCCGCGAGAACAGCCGTCAGCAAAATTCTGGAATTTTTCATTTCCCACAACCTCCCTCAAAGAATTTGAACCTTGTGCGGGAAGCCCGTCTCCCGCAGCACATACGCCCCACAACAGGCGCTCCCGAAAAATACCTTACCCTGCCGGGGGAATCTCTATTCTGAGTTCCCGCGTTTTGATTTTTTCCTCGTCGCCCCAATCCTTTTCCGACGTCACGGAATCTTCACTGATGATGAGCGAGGCGCCGTCGTCCGTCACTCCGCCGCACCAGTAATTTTTCTTTGCGGTCGCTTCTTTCAGAACGACCAGCTCTTCCGCTACGGTGTCATACATTACTGCCGAGAGGCGAAGCGCAGCCATGGTAAATGTTCCGCTCTCCGTCTCGCGCACGTCGTCGATCCGGGTCATCACAAAACGTCCCGCGTCAATCCACGCAGCCGATCCTCTTGTCCCGGGAATTTCGATTCTCTTCTCCATCGTCTCCGTCTCGTACAGAATGTACGTCATGTCAGCCCGTACTCCGCTTCCGCTCATCAGCAGGAAAAAGCTCCCGTCCGGGCTGAAAAGGATGTCCCGGCACTCGTCCGCGCTATCGAGGGGCAGGAACGCCAGAAAGGCCCCGTCTTCCGCAAAGAACCAGACGCCGGTTTCGTTTTCCGCCACGGGGCCCGACTCATCCGCCCCGACGGCGCTCCAGAAACGCACCGGGCCTTCGATTTCCGGCGGCACGCCGTTCACTTCCGCTTCAACTATTTCTTCGCCCCTGAAAAGGCGCCCGTCCTTCAGCCAAAATACGGAAACGTCCGGCCCGGCGGCTTCCATCCCTTCCTGCTCGACAAAAACCAGCTCCGCAAGAATTTTCTCGGCGTCGCTTTTTTTGAATTTTTTGTTCGCTGTCTCCCAGGTAATCTCAGCCATGAAAAGAAAAGGGTCGGTCTCAATGAACAGAACCGTGTGGGAGAGCCCCATATCCGATTCCGCGTATCTCACGACCTGGCAGGGATAGGAGAGGCCGGCGCTTATTTTTTCCGGGGCTTCCGTGAACGTCAGTTTTTTCGCGTCGGGACTTTCCCAGAAAGCTACCGAGCCTATGAATTCGCGAAGAACATTCTTGTCGAGGTTCAGCAGTTTTTCCTCCATGTCCGCCGAAGGAGGGAAACGCCCCACGCCGAGCGTCACGGCAGGTCCGTCGCCGCCCTTTCCCCAACTGTAGACGAACCATGGCTTTTCATCGTCACCGTCGGAATAATCTTCGAGCACCGCGTCTTTGGGCAGCCCGACCGCCTGTATCCACAGCCCTTTCACCCACCCATCCGGTGAATCGTCTGCGTTGGCCGCAGTTCCAAAGCAGAATGCCGCAGCGGCAAAAACACAGAAAAGCGAAATGTACAGCATGACCTTTTTCATTTCCCTGAAACCTCCTGTCTGTGCATGCATCTGAACCTGAAAACCGGGGGTCATCCTGCCGAACAGGTATTCAGCCCGTTTTCTGTGCCTCTTTTTTCCGGCGCTCTTTTTTTCTATTATTTGAATATCTCCGGGTCGACGTTGAGAATCAGGCACGCCGTATCCCACACGCTCAGGTCCTTGCGCCAGTCGTAAAAATTATTCATCATCCGGGCGAAGCTGTCAGCCTCCCATTCGTCCATATCAACCCCCAGGTCGCTGAAAATCCTGATCAGCTCTCTGCCAAGCTTGACGCGCTCCGCGTCCTTCGTCGTACCGTACCAGCTCATCTCGCCGGCAGCCTGGAAGCGCTTTATTCTTTCTGCGTGTTTTTTCAGAGCTTTCGGCGCGGGGTCAATCTCCTCGAAAACCTGCTCGTTTTCCGACTGGACCTCAAACCATGCAAGGGCGAAATCCGGGTCCGGCTCCTCTATCCGCTCGACTTTAAGGGACGACGCCCAGCGTTTCAGATCACCGAGGTCTTCTTCGTTATCCTCGATTTCTGCGCTCTCGCCGCCGAATTTCGAGTGCTGGTAAAGGGTGACCCTGTACCCCGGACATACGGCGACGGAACAGACGCTGTCGTTGGGCAGACCGAATCCGCTGCCCAGGTCATATTCGCCCGGCGCAGGGATGTGCCACGCGACCCCCCGAAACTCCGGCAGCGAGTAGACGACGGCGACGAAATCTATTTCCCGGCCGCCGTTCTCCCCAGTTTCGTCATCGAACAGATCGCCTCTGCCTTCTTCGCCTTCGTTTTCATCTTCTCCGGACGTTGAGCCGCCCACGAATTTCATCCCCTCGAACCACAACTGGGTCCTGTCGGTGTAGTCGTCGAACGAATCCGCCTGGACCCCCGCCTGGACGAGGAAAACGTAGTCGTCAGTAAACACGCCGATCACCGCGAATTTTTTTGCGTCCCCGTTCTCGCCGATTTCGTACTCAGCGGTCAGGCACGGGTAGGAGAGCAATTCGGCGAAGTCCTCCGCCGCCGTATCGAACTCGATGTCGTCAGCGTCGCCGCCTCTGTTCGTTACGCTCTCCGCGATGGTTTCCTTCAATTTTTCGGGCGTCATTTCGTCGCCGGCGGGCATCCTGAAGACGCCCAGCACAAACCTGCCGTCGTCGATGGAGCGAATGTAGGTGACTTCGCCGTCCTCATCCGCGGAAAACTCGTCAACGTCCGCATCGTCCGGAAATTCCGGAATCCGAAGCCACAAACCTTCGACCCCCGCGTCCTCACCCGCCGCATACACCACAGAAGCGGAAAGGGAAAACAAAACCGCCGCGCAGAAAACGAAACACGATACTCTGAAAAACCTGCCTGTGTACTTCATACAACTCACTCCTCACAAATATGATTCTTTTGTTAGAAAATCGACCCGTAATCCGGTCCGTCCATCGCCCGGTCCACAAGCATCAGGTCGGCGAAGTCCGCCGGGCCGATACGGATTTCCGCCGCTCCGGGTTTCACGAACAGGATAAAATTGCAGTCCGTCCGGACGCTGTTGAACAGGTCATCGTCCACGAGCGCCCCGAATCTCATCGTACCGAGGCGGGATGTGAAATCGAACACGATATGTGTGTCCGTCTCCATCACCACCTCCAGTTTGTGTTGAGGCAGAGGCTGTACTCTTCGAAAAAAACCCGCCTGTGTCTCCACGGCATCCTCCCGGGTGAATGCACTACGGCAACGGTATCCCTGCAGCGGAAAGTAACCGGTTTTTTGTGTCGGGAATAGAGTTATCCGTTATGCACCATTGTATTGAGACCTGATTTTTTTGCCTCCCCCGAAAGGGGGGGTTTCAGGAGGGGTGACCATTAACTTCGGAATGCCGTATTTCGAAGGGAAGAAAAACACGATTTTCAGATCAAACCTGCCATCCGGAAGTTTGATGCGGAAGAAGAACAGGGGATACTGCAGGACCCTTTACAACGTTATTTTTTTCAGCTCCGCTCTCGAATGAATTCCGAGTTTGCCGTAAATGACCTTGCGGGCTGATTTTACAGTGTTTTCGGATATGAAAAGCCGGGCTGCGATTTCACCCGTTTGGAAACCTTCCTTCACCAACAGGGCGATTTCCCGTTCGCGGGGCGCAAGAGCCGACGTTCCGCCCTCCGCCTGTCTGACAATATTCGCCGCTCCTTCCGAAAATCTTTCACAGAGCGCGATGATGCTGTCCATTTTTTCCGAATCGAAAGTGCCCTTCAGTTCCACGAGCAGCGGCACAAGTTCGTTTCCGAACTCCGCGAAGGGAAGACAGACCCTGTCGGGCAGGGTCATCTCGAGCGCGGCAGATAGTTTCTCCAATGCTGCCCGTTTCCTTCCCTCCCGTTTCTCCGCCGCCGACAGATACAGGAGATGACTGACCCGGGGCAGCAGGAAATTCACCCTGCGGGACAGGTCCATCACCCCTTCGGTGAGGGCTTCGAGTTCCGTGTGGCGGCGGTCCGCCAGCAGCAGCGCGCCCAGGATGGAAAATGCGTACGGCCGGGCGTGAATGAACAGCATGTTGTTAATGCCGTCTGCGGTTAACAGCCAATCGGGAATTTCGTCCCGCTGGCCGAGAACGACGCCGAGAGAAGCCCGGGCCAGTTCGCCGAGCAGAAATACCGCCCTCTGGCCGGCGTTCCGTGCACGGGCCGTGAGTTCCTCCCGAAGGGAAATGTAGGCAGCCCTGTCCCCGCGTAAAATTGCAATTCTCGCCAAAACGAGTTCCGCGCAGATACGATTGCCGATCTGGTTTTCCTCCGAAGCGCGGTACACCGCTCTGTGGGCTGCGACTTCAGCTGCCCTGTCGTCGCCCCGCATGAGCATTGCCTCCGCGCGCATGACGTGCTCCCCGCCGGCGCCGTGTCCTCCGGAAATCGTCACGTAATAGGGCACGCACTCATCCATTACTTCGAGCTCCCTGTCCAGCTCGCCGGTTTTGCGCCAGTAAAGGGAGAACACCGACGAGCAGCCGAACGTCCACGGAATGTTGCCGCCGAAAAACGACGACCGGGGCGGACATTCCCCAGCCGCCTCGAAAAACCTCAGGGCCTCCCTGTGGTATGCGCTCATTTCCACGATGTCGTTGAACCTGGAGAACGACATCAGCAGCGCAAATTCGCCTTTTATTTTCAATACATCCCTGTCCTGGGGGCGGTTCGGGTCGTCCAGTATGGAACGTATCAGGCCTGCAAGTTCATGGAATTGTTCGCGCCGTCCGTTCCTGAACATGAAATAGGCCGCCATGACGAGGAACATGGGGTTCCCGCCGACGACCTCCGCCGGGCATTCCTTCACGAATCGTTCGAGAAAGCCGAGCATGCCGGCATCGAAATTATTGTAAAAATACCGCACGGTGAAAGGCAGCTTTATTACCGCCTCGTAATCCCCGGCCTCGAAATAAAAACGGGACGCGCCGAAGTAGTCTCCGGCTTCAGACAGGGCCATTCCCGCCCGGTGCACCAGCTCGCGCCGGATTTCGGGCTCGAATTCATCGAAACGGCTCCGCAGATAATCCCGCAAAAGGCTGTGCATGGAATACACGCCTTTGTCCTCCACGTACGGGATGAAAAAGTTTCCCCTCAACAGCCGGGCCATGTCGTCCGGGACGGACTGCCAATTCCCCATTATGGCCGCCTGTTTCAGGGTAAAGCCGTCGAGCAGGGAAAGGGCCGTCAGAAATTCGCGGCTTCTCTCGGGCACCCTGTTCCACACGGTATTTTCGATGAGGAAGTTCATGTCGTTCGTCTTCACCAGAGAACCCGTTCTTCTGTAGTTGTCGGTTTGGAGGCATATGGCGGCGATCCAGCCCTCGGAAACATTTTTTATGTACTCTATCTCTCTTCCGGAAATATCGATTTTTGCCCCTCGGCAGTATTGGGCGATGCTGTGCCGGTCGAACAGGAAATCCTTCGTGCCGATTCTGTGGATGTTGGGGTTGTGGACGCTCATGGGGCTTGCCGCAAGGGGCTGGGTGACGAAGACGATGTGGACATGGGGATTCGTGTGCACGGAGAAGGCATCCATCAGCCTGGACGGTATGGTGTTCCGGAAGAGCTGGTAATTGTCGATGACGAGAAATGTTTCTCTCCCGCAGACAAGTTCGCGCACCGACGCGGCAATGTCGGAGAGCGTTTCCATCGTCGGGGGGTACAGCTCCTTCAATTTCCGCGAGACCTCCCCGTCCACCTCCCCGAACATGCGGCAGATGCTTTCCCACGTCTTCGCCGGAGGTTCACCGAAGCAGGTATGCCAGACTGCGCGGGCGTTTCCGGGCAGGTTCCGCAGGAATTCCCTCATCGCGGTCGTCTTGCCGTAACCGGAGTCCGCTTCGATGGAAGTGACCGGATACTCCGGGATCGCGGCGAGGGCTTTTCGCAGATGTTCGGGAAAGTAGTACGGACACGGGGAGTTTTTTTCGGAAATTGTTTTGGAAGGCATCGCTTTCTCTCCTTCACGGACCGCCATATTCTGGGGAGCCGCCTGTCCCGTATTTCAGCAGTTTTCCGCCTGCCCGCCCTGGGACACGCACCTCTGGATGAACAGGTTCTTTTCCGCCGCCAGGTCCACCAGCACGGGATGGGGGTAATGGTTTCCGTCCCTGTCGGTCCGGAGGCAGACCCTCGGCTTCAGGATGCTCCGCTCGCCGGGAGCGGCCACCACGCCGCACCTGCCGTCGGAGAGCTCCACCTCCGTCCCCGGAGGATACATGCCGAAGGCGCTGACGAAGGTCCGCACCACCAGCGGATCCAGGTGATTTCCCGCGCTCGCTATGATCTCCGAAATTCCCTTGTACCCGGGAAGACGTTTCTTGTAGGACCGCTCCGACGTGATGGCGTCGTAGGCATCGGCCACCGCGGCGATCCTGGCGGCCATGGAGACGGACCGTCCCTCGAGACCGTCAGGGTAGCCGGAACCGTCCATCTTTTCGTGGTGATGGCGCACGATCTTCAGGACCAGGGGATCGTCGATCCCCGCCTTTTTCAGCAGCGCCTCCCCCACCTCGGGATGCCGCCGGATGAGGGCGAATTCCCCTTCCGTCAGTCGCCCGGGCTTGTTCAGAATTCCCTCGGGAACGAACTGCTTGCCGATATCGTGAAGAAGTCCGCCCACTGCCGCGGAGGCGATCACCCCGGTCTGTTCGGGAAAAAGCCGATGGGCGAGGAAGGCGCAGAGCAGCCCCACGCTGAGGGAATGGGAGAGGAGAAAATAGTCCCTCGGCCGTTCCCGGACGAGGCACAACAATATCCCGGGGTTGGCCGACACCGACTCGGCGAGAAACCGGCCGATGCGCAGCAGGGGAAAAACGTGGATGTTTCCGGGCGAACCGAAGAGGACGTCCTTGCAGTAGCTCGTCACGAACTGGAGGGTGGCCTCGAAAAGATCCCGTTCATCCCTGGCGGAAGGGCGCGTTCCGCTGCGGAATATGTCGAGGATCTCGTCCAGCGATTGTTCGGCCCGCTCCTGGACTGCGACACGGTCCACTCCCTGCCTGGCGAGAGTGGCGGCCAGGTTTCTGCGGCCCGGCGGCTCGATATGCGCAAAATCGGCGCCCTTCGGAAGAAGAAGAGCGCCCTTCGGAGACACCACATCCTCGGCTATGCGCCCGCAGAAGGTGGTGAGGTCCCAGACAGGAAGTCGAAATACGAAGGTGTCGAACATGAAGGCCCCCGGCCGATGATTTTGCACGCACTGTAGAGTATAGCATCCTGAACTGCATCCAACCTGAGAAAAAGCACCACCTTTTCCGTGACAATAGGTTCAGAATGAAAGCGAACCCGTCCTCCCAAAGCAGGACGGAAGGCCCGGGGCCCTCTGAGCGGACCGATGCGGTCAGCAGAAGAAATACGGACATGCCCCTTTTCCGCGGCAAAAGGTTCAGGAAGATCGAAAAGATGTTACCCCTGAACCTCAGAACACGCCCCGAAGCGGCAATGATTTCAGTTGTCGTTCCCGGCCGGCGGGAAAGGCATCCTCCAGGGAATCACCAATTCACGGAGCGGCCGTTTCACTTTGTGCCTGTTTATACTATTATTGGGGAACTATCCGGAACCTTTTTCCGAAAAGAAGCACCCGGACGGCAGAGAAGGAAAACACAGGGGGAAACGGCATGATCACCGGAGAAATCAAATCCCGCATCGACCGCATATGGGACACCATGTGGTCCGGGGGCATCTCCAACCCGCTCTCGGTCATCGAGCAGCTCACCTACCTGCTCTTCATCAAGCGGCTCGACGAACTCCAGACCCTGAAGGAAAGCAGGGCGGCCCGCACGGGAAAAATCCTGGACAATCCCGTCTTTCCCCCCGACCGGCAGCACCTCCGTTGGTCCCGCTTCCGGGACATGGCCCCCGAGCAGATGTACGGGGTCGTCAGGGACGAAGTCTTCCCCTTCATCAAGAACCTCGGCGGAGGAAACGGCGGCAACGGCGAACGAACCAGCACCTACAGCCGCCACATGAAGGACGCCATGTTCCTCATACCCGCCCCCAGGGTGCTGGCAAGCGTGGTGGACCAGCTCGACGCCGTCGACATGCACGACCGGGACACCAAGGGCGACCTCTACGAGTACATGCTGGGCAAAATTGCCACGGCGGGGCAGAACGGCCAGTTCCGCACCCCCCGGCACATCATCCGCCTCATGACGGACATGACCGCTCCCGTACCCGAGGACGTGATCTGCGACCCCGCCTGCGGCACGGCGGGCTTCCTCGTGGCTGCCTCGGAATACCTCGAAAAACACCACGGCGACGCTGTCTTCAGGGACGCCGCCTCCCGCCGCCGCTTCAGCGAGGCTACCTTCCACGGCTACGACTTCGACACCACCATGCTCCGCATCGGCAGCATGAACATGATGCTCCACGGGGTGGAGAACCCTGACATCCGGTATCGGGACTCCCTGGCCCAGTCCGGAGAGGACGACGCCGAAAAGTACACCCTCATCCTGGCCAATCCCCCCTTCGCCGGCAGCCTGGACTACGAGTCCACGGCAAAGGACCTGCTGCAGGCGGTGAAGACCAAAAAGACGGAACTCCTCTTCCTGGCCCTCTTCCTGAGACTGCTCAAGAAGGGCGGACGGGCCGCCGTCATCGTTCCCGACGGCGTGCTCTTCGGGTCAAGCAACGCCCACAAAAGGCTCCGCACCGCGCTGGTGGAGGAACATAAGCTCGACGCCGTCATCTCCATGCCCTCGGGGGTGTTCAGGCCCTACGCCGGTGTCAGCACCGCCGTGCTGCTCTTCACCAGGACGGGCTCCGGCGGCACGGACACCGTCTGGTTCTACGACATGCACAGCGACGGCTTCTCCCTGGACGACAAGCGCACCCTCCTGCCCGACAGCGACCTGCCCGACATCCTCCGCCGGTGGAAGAACAGGGATGCCGAGGGTGAGCGGAAGCGCACCGACAGGAGCTTCCTCGTGCCGAAGGCCGAGATTGCCGAAAACGGCTACGACCTCTCCATCAACCGGTACAGGGAAGTGACCTACCGGGCGGTGGAGTATGACCCGCCCCATGTGATACTGGAGCGCCTCGCCGCCCTGGAGGAGGAGATCGCCGGGGGGCGGAGGGAACTGGAGGAACTGCTGGGATGAAGTTTTGCCGGGAACGGGAGACTGATAAAGAGCCGTTTACCGAAATTCATCGCATTGGAGGGGGCACCATTTGAACGGTTGGCATTCTACAACTTTTCTTTCATCCGTTTGTGATATTGCAATGGGGCAAGCTCCTGATGGAAGTAGCTATAATTATGAAGGCAAGGGCTTTCCCTTAATTGCTGGTGCCGGTGATTTTGGTTTGCTAACGCCGAAACCACATAAGTATACAGATGCACCGACTAAGTTGTCCCAAGAAGGAGACATCATTCTTTGTGTTCGTGCTACGATTGGTGACCGAAACTGGGCCGATAGCCGGTATTGCTTGGGGCGAGGAGTTGCCGGTTTGAGGGCAAAAAACGACAAACTATTTCAAAATTATCTCTGGCATTGGTTGGGATTCATTGCTCCAGCACTAAAGGTAAAGGGGCGAGGAGCAACTTTCCTGCAAGTTTCAAAGCCTGACATTACCTCTCTTCAGATCCCCCTTCCGCCGATTGAGGAGCAGAAGCGGATCGCGGCGGTTCTGGACGCGGCGGATGCCCTGCGGGCCAAGCGCCGCGAGGCCATCGCCCAACTGGATGCCCTGCTGCAGTCCACCTTCCTCGACATGTTCGGCGATCCCGTCACCAACCCGAAGGGGTGGGATGATACTCACAAACTTGGCGAGTTGACAGATATTGTTTCGGGAGTAACGAAAGGTCGCAGGATAAACGGCCAAAAAACCCGTGAAATCGCATATCTGGCAGTTGTTAACGTTCAGGATCGATATTTGTCTCTAAAATCAGTCAAAACGATAGAAGCAACACTGGATGAGATTGCAAAATATTCTCTTCGCTTCAATGATATTTTGCTTACTGAAGGCGGAGATCCTGATAAACTAGGGCGCGGAAGCCTTTGGCATGAAGAGTTACGGGAATGTATCCATCAAAATCATATTTTCAGAGTGAGGGTATCGAACCCAGAAAAATTACATCCTGTGTTCTTGAATTGGCTTATCGGGAGCATCAGAGGAAAAACTTATTTTTTACGGTCAGCAAAACAAACTACTGGTATTGCATCAATAAACATGACACAACTTCGTGCTTTTCCGGTTCTAATTCCTCCATTCGACCTGCAGCGCCGCTTCGCCTCCATCGTGGAGGCGGCGGAACGCCAGAAGGCTAAAATGCGCGCCCATCTGGACGAACTGGATACCCTCTTCGCCTCCCTCCAGTCCCGGGCCTTCAAAGGGGAGCTGTGAAACGCCATGAATAAGGAATGCTTTCCCATCGACAACCTTCGGGAAGATATCGAAACCGAGGCCAAACTTGCTGCAGGGAAGGACGGTAAAGGTGCGCTGCCCTCAGATTTCTGGGCAACTTACTCCGCTTTCGCCAACACAGATGGAGGGATAATCCTGCTGGGTGTTTCGGAAAAGGAGAACGGCGTATTTGAAGTGGTCGGGGTGGAAGAACCCGGCCGTGTACTGCAGTCTCTATGGACTCTTCTGAACAATCCACAGAAGATCAGCCGTAACCTGCTCTCCGACGCTTCGGTGAGACAGTATCCCACCCGGAACGGCCGATGGGTCATCGAGATAGAGGTTCGGCGAGCGACACGGAAAGAACGCCCGGTTTTTATCAACGGCAATCCTCTGACCGGCACATACAAGCGCCTGCATTCCGGCGATTGTCGCTGTCTGGAGGAGGATGTGAAGCGAATGCTCGCCGAGCAGATGGAAGATACCCGCGACTCGAGGATACTACACGGTTTCAGCCTGGATGACCTGAACATGGAAACTGTAGATGCCTACCGTAACCGACTGTCGGCTGTGAAATCCGATCACCCTTTCCTTAGTGCGAACCCCCCCCGAATTCCTCCGAAAGCTGGGATGTTTCGGCAAGGATAGAAACACCGGTGAAGAAGGTCTTACCCTGGCCGGGTTGCTGATGTTCGGAAGGCAGGAGACGATTTTGGAAGCTCTCCCGTACTTCTTCCTGGACTACCGGGAAATTCCTGCCAGCGGAACAAAAACCGAGTGGACCGACCGTCTTGTTCCTGACGGTACATGGTCGGGTAATCTCTACGATTTCTACCGAATGGTTATTCTGCGACTCTTCCGTGATCTTAAGGTTCCATTCAGACTGAATCTCGACGAACGGCAAGATGATACTCCCGTACACAAATCGCTGCGGGAAGCTCTGGTTAATACAATCATCCACGCTGATTACTCACTCAGCACGGCGTTGTTGATAGTAAAGGGCCCAGACTACTTCGAGTTCCGCAATCCCGGGAGAATGCGCGTTCCCATGACGGAAGCCCTTGAAGGCGGGCAAAGCGACTGCCGCAACCGCATAATGCAGAGATTATTCAGTCTGATTGGCCTGGGAGAACAGGCCGGATCGGGAATTCCACGGATGCTTGAAAATTGGAAGTCCCAGCACTATCGCCCCCCGGAACTGTTCGAGAGTGTTCTGCCGGAATTCACCACAATGCGCCTCAGGACCGTCAGCCTCCTTCCTGAGCCAATTCTGGCTGAACTGCGGGAACATTTCGGAGAATCCTTCGAGAAGCTTAGCGTGAATGAACGCATGGCACTTGTCACTGCAAGGGTAGAGGGGTATGTGTCCAACATCCGGCTTCGACAGATATTTTCTCTCCATCCCCATGACATTACACTCCTTCTCAGGGAATTGGTTGGCAAGCACCTGTTCGAATCCGACGGAAAGGGACGGGGAATGACCTACCGTATTGCCGGTATTCGGCCAGTTGACCGAGGCAGCTCCATGCAGGCAAATGAAGAAAGCCCCACACATAGGGATCCCGGCTCCACACATAAGGATCCCGGCTCCACACACAAGGATCCCAGCTCCACACACAAGGATCCCGGCTCCACACACAAGGATCCCGGCTCCACACATAAGGATCCCGGCTCCACACATAAGGATCCCGGCTCCACACATAAGGATCCCGGCTCCACACATGGCGAGGTTGCAAGCGACCCCTGCGGCAACCCGGCACTGACAGGAATTGTTCAAAAAGTTCAAAGCAAGAGCAGAGCAAATAGAAATGATGTGCGATCGGCTATTCTGGCACTATGCAAAGAAGGTTTTCAGACTCCGCAACAGCTCAGCAAGCTTTTGAATCGATCTCAGGAGGGACTTCGAGAACGATATATTAAACCCTTAATCAACGAAATGCTTTTGGAACGCAGATACCCCTCTCAACCGAACCATGAACAGCAGGCCTACAGAACAAGGAGAAGGGAAGAATGAGCAACTTCGCCTTTCTGCCTGATGTTTTCAGATCCATAGCCGAATCAGCCGCCCGGGCGGAGGGGTACATCCGGGGCGACCCGAGGGCGGCGTGCTTCCATGCCCGGTTCACCCTCGAGGCTGCGGTGCACTGGCTCTACCGCCACGACCCATCCCTTTCCCCGCCCTACGACGACAGCCTCGGTGCCCTGCTCCACGAGCCTTCCTTCCAGAACCTGGTGCCCCAGGCGGTTTTCCAGAAAACCCGGGTGATCCGGAAGCTGGGCAACCGGGCGGTCCACGACGCCCGTCCCGTGACGGAATCAGAGGCGCTCCAGGCGGTGAAGGAGCTTCAACACCTCTGCTACTGGCTGGCCCTGGACGGAACCCGGGACCGGGAGTACAGGGTCACCGGAATGCCGAACCGGGAGGGAACGGGCTACGCTGATTATGTCCTCTGGGGCGACGACGGCAAACCCCTGGGAGTGGTGGAGGCCAAGAGGACCACCGCAGACCCGGAAAAGGGCAGGCAGCAGGCCAAACTGTACGCCGACTGCATCGAGGCCATGCACGGGCAGCGTCCGGTCATATTCTTCACCAACGGATACGAGACCTGGATCTGGGACGATACCGCCTATCCTCCCCGGCGGGCGGCGGGGTTTTATTCCAAAGACGATCTTTCCCGCCTCGTGACGCGCCGCACCCTGCGGAAGCAACTGGACGTGGCGGACGTACAGGAGGGCATCGCCGGCCGCTATTACCAGAAGCGGGCCATCGGGAGCATCTTCGCCCATTTCAGCACGTCCCGGCGGAAGGCCCTGCTGGTGATGGCCACGGGAACGGGCAAGACCAGGACCGCTGTTGCCCTGGTGGACGCCATGCAGCGGGCGGGTTGGGTGAAGCGGGCCCTTTTCCTGGCCGACAGGGTTGCCCTGGTGAACCAGGCGGTGGCGGCCTTCAAGAAGCATCTGCCCGAATCGGGACCGGTGAACCTGGTGACGGAACGGGACGGTGACGGGAGGGTGTATGTATGCACCTACCCCACCATGACCGGTCTGATCGACCGGTACGGGAACGGGGAAGGCCACTTCGGCCCGGGTTTTTTCGACCTGGTGATCATCGACGAGGCCCACCGGTCGGTCTACCGGAAATACGGCGCGGTCTTCCGCTACTTCGATTCCCTGCTGCTGGGTCTCACGGCGACTCCCCGGGAGGACGTGGACAGGAACACCTACGATCTGTTCGAGTTGGAGCAGGGCGTCCCCACCGACGCCTACGAACTGGAGACCGCTGTGGCGGACGGCTTCCTCGTGCCGCCGAGGGCTGAACAGGTGGACCTGAAGTTCCCCCGGGAGGGCATTGACTACAACACCCTGACCGACGATGAGAAGGTCCAGTGGGAGAGCCTCGACTGGGGCGACGAGTCGGAGGAAGGGCACCTTCCCGAGAGGGTCAACGCCGGGGCTGTGAACAACTGGCTGTTCAACGGCGACACGGCGGACAGGGCCCTCCGGTACCTGATGGACCACGGCCACAGGGTGGACGGAGGCGACAGGCTCGCCAAGACCATCATCTTCGCCCGGAACCACGAACACGCCGCCTTCCTACAGGAGCGGTTCGACCGGAACTACCCCCGCTACGCCGGACATTTCGCCCGGGTAATCGACAACACGGTAAAGTACGCCCAGAGCCTCATTGACGACTTCTCCGGGAAGGACAGCCCGCCCCACATCGCCATCTCCGTGGACATGCTGGACACTGGCATCGACATTCCGGAAGCGGCGAACCTGGTCTTCTTCAAGCCTGTCTACTCCCGGATCAAGTTCTGGCAGATGGTGGGCCGGGGCACCCGGCTCTGCCCTGACCTCTTCGGCCCGGGACTGGACAAGGAGGATTTCCGCATCTTCGATTTCTGCTGCAACTACGATTTCTTCGGGCTGAAACCCGAGGGCATCGAGGGACGGGACGCCCTTCCCCTGGCGGCCCGCCTCTTCTCGGGGAGGGCGCGGCTTCTCGGCCGCCTCCAGGCGGACCCCGGACTGGACCCGGAGGGAATTCTCCGCAAGAGCCTCGGGGATGTCCTTTACGGGGAAGTCCGCTCCATGAACCGGGAGAATTTCATCGTCCGCATGCACCTGGGGGCAGTGGATCGTTTCCGGGAACGGCCGGCGTGGGAGAGCCTCTCCCCTTCCGACCTCGGGACCCTGACCGAGGAGGTGGCTCTTCTCCCCTCGGAGACCGGGGAGGACAGGATCGAGTCCCGACTCTTCGACCTGACGGTCCTCCGGATGGAGCTCGCCCTTGCCGAAGGAGATCCGGCGCTGTTCGAGAAGCACCGAAGGAGGGTGACGGAAATCGCTTCGCTGCTGGAGGAAAAGGCGGCGATTCCCGCGGTGAAGGAGCGGCTGCCCTTCCTCGCCGCCGTCCAGGAGGAGAGCTTCTGGGAGGGCATCGGGCTGGAGCAGGTCGAGGAGGTCCGGCTGCAGCTCCGGGAGCTGGCCCCCTTCCTGGACAGGAAGAAAAAGACCGTGGTCTATTCGGAATTCACCGACGAGATCCGGGGTGTCAGGGAGGTCGGCGACCGTTCTCTGCCGAAGATGACCGGGGAGCAGTACGAGAAGAAGGTGAAGGAATATATCAGGAGCCACCCGGATCTTCTTGTCATTCACCGGCTGCGGAACAATCTGCCCCTGACGGAGACGGACCTCCGGGGACTCGAGGGAGCCCTGAGGGAGATCGGGGAGGAACACGGAGAGCAGCTTCTTCGCGGATTGCTTGCCAGGAAGGGCGCGCCTTCCCTCTCGTGGTTCGTCCGCAGCCTGGTGGGGCTTGACCGCACCGCCGCCCGGGAGGCCTTTTCCCGCTTTCTTTCGGACCGGAGCCTGACGGCGCCCCAGATCCGCTTCGTGGAGACGGTGATAGACCAGCTCACCGCCCGGGGCGTCATGGAACCTTCCGCCCTCTACGAGCCCCCCTTCACCATGCTGGATTCCCGGGGGCCCGACGCCCTCTTCTCCGGCAGGGAGAAGGTCATCCGGGGCATCTTCAGCGCCCTCGACGCCGCCCATCTCGGCCTGACGGGCCTCCGGGACACCTGGCGGGTGGCGGGCGGCGGAACGGAACGGGGTTCCGGAGACACTTTCGCGAGCGGGGAAGGAGCGGAAAAGTGACCGGCAAAGAAGGTTTCCGGCCTGCCCGGCGCTCCTTCAGGGGCTGACAGCAAAGGGAGCCCGGCGGAAGAATCGCCGGGCTCCCTCTTTGTTTTGCAGGGACTGACCGTTAAAAGCCGGGAACCGCCATGGTGTTCAGGGTCCCGATGGTGCCGTCGTGGGCATACTGGTACAGCCCGACGTGCCGCTCCCCATCCTTCGGGATGACCGTGACGAAGGTCATGGTGGGCGTGGCGTTCTTGTCGATCCAGGTGCCGGAGTTCACGTACAGCGCCTTCTTGCCGTCGTGGGTCTCCGAGGGGATCATCCTGGATTCGTGGCTGTGGCCGAAGATCACTATCCGCTTGTCGGACGCGGGGTTCCTGAAGTACTGCACCACCGCCTGCTCGTCCGTTCCCGCTGCGGAGGCCGACTTGACGAGAGCCTCCCGAACGGGAATTTTGACGGCTACTTTGTTGAGGACCTGCCGCTCGTCCCAGGTGTCCTGGATTCCCCTGAACAGGTTCACGTCGATACGGCCGCCCGCCTGGGCCTGGCGGGGCATAAGGTCGCTCATGGCGTAGATTTCGGAAAAGCCGTCGATGTTGGTCCTGATGATCTTTTCTTCGAAGTCTTCCTTTATGGGCAGTTCGTTCATCAGCCCCTCCCATATTTTCCAGTAGAGATATTCGAGGTCCTGGCTTTCGCCGAGGGAATTCGGCGTGACCGCCGGCCTGATTTTTGACGGCTCGGGTTTGCCTTCGACCACGGAGAGGGTGGCGATGCGGGTGAAGAAATACCCCGGAGGCAGGATGGAGCCGGGAGCTATCTCCCTGTTCGATAGAGGATCGGGAGCACAGAAGAAGTTGTACCGGTGGCCGTGCTCGATGGCAATCTCCGGATGTCCTTCCGGAGAGTAGGTTCCGAGCCCACGGACGTCCCGCGCCTCGGCGATTCCCGGAAAGACGGTCTGCATGCTTTCGGAATCGATCAGCAGGTCGTGATTCCCGGGGACATAGGTCACCCTGATCTTTCCTTCCCGTATGACGGCGTTGAAGGCGTCGACAACTTCCTGATTGTTGGCGGCGACGGCCTGGGCGAATTCTTTCTGGCTCTTTCCGGCGTAGGTGTCCACACCGGCGGGGATGAACCATTCGTCCAAAAAGTCGCCGGCGATGACAAGCTCCCTGACGTTCGGAGAGCGTCCGATCTTCCGGACAAAGTCCGCAAGAGGAGCCCGGTTCTTCTGGATTTCGGCGTACCGGTCGTCCATTCCCAGGTGAATGTCGCTGATGACGACGATGACGGACCGCTCTCCGCCGATCCCCGGAATGCCGCCCTGGTCGAGGGTGAAGGGGTACTTCGAGGGTGCGGCCTGCGGGGCGGAAGCGAAGCCGCCGGACGCGGTGCAGAGGAGTGCGGAGAGGATCATGATGCTCAGAATGCCGGCTTTTCTCATTGGATTTCAATCCCTTTCATGTGGAGTGTTATTGGACTACATCTTGGATAAAAAGCGTTTCGTGCAGCCTTACTTCAGCTTCCAGGTGAATCCGATGAACAGGCCGTCGTTGTAGGCGTCCATTAGAAAGCCGTCTTTTTCGTAATCAACGTAGAGATAGCGGTACCCCACTTCAAGGGATGTCCGTTCCGAGAGCCGCCATGAAAAGTCCACCATCCCTCCCCAGGTGAAATCCGAGCCCATGCCGAACCCGCCCGCATCGACAATGGCCGTGAAGCTGAGCTTCGGCGAAAGCCGCGTGGAGAAACGGATGCCGACGAGGGGATCCAGCCAGGACTGGGTATCGGTGAAGCGCCGGAGGGGAGCTGACGCCGTTCTGATGGTCAGCTCGTTTTTGAGGTTCCAGTATCTCAGGCCGGCGAACACATGGAGGGAGGACGATTCCCATTCTTTTACGCGCACGCCCCACGCGGCCTGCAGACGGGTCGTGGTCATCCCCACGTCCGTAAAAACCGTTGGGGATACCTGTTCGGTGTCCGACAGATCGAGATACATGCCGTCGAAAAAGAAGTACTGGTTTCCCTTGTGGCCCTGGAAGGTCAGCATTCCCGAGGCGTCCATGACGGACAGGATGTCGGAGAAGCTCTGGCTGACCCGGGCCTTGTGCCCCTTCACACCCACCGTTCCGTTGAGGCCGGAGAACCATACGTAGGACGTGGAGGAAAAAGTCCACTCTGCGGGAGTGTCCTTCTCCGCCGCTTCCAGGGAAGGCAGCCCGCACAGAAGAGAGAAAAGGAACGGAAGAAAAAGAAAGATACGGACCGGCTGTTTCATGAACACCACTCCCGCTGGAAAAAATAGGTACCCCCTGGCACAAAAAGAACCCGGCCCCCTAGAGAGCCCCCGGCAGCCGGATCATTTTCCAGCATCCTTTATACACCTTTCAGGTCGTTCTGTATACCATTTTTCTTCTGTCTCGCGAAAACCAGTCCCGGCAACAGACCCCGTATTCAGGAACGTTGCGGTAGAAAAAAGGGAGTCCGGCATTTTCGGCCGGACTCGGGCGTATATCATTTCAGCAGCGGGCAGCCGCAGCGGAAGCAGACATCGTCGCCGATATCGCATTTTGTGGCGCAGGCGTTGCAGAAGATGATGCTGTCCCGGGACTTGTCGTATTTCTCGTACGTTTTCAGCCCGCCGTGGTGCCGCACCCTGTCCCCCACCTGGTAATAGTTGTAGAGTGTGGCGTCGTCGTCAACGACAATCCGGTGCGTCTTTCCCCCGTCGGACCGGATTTCGACTGTGTATTCCGTGTAGTTCACCCAGTAGAAGTCGTTCTTGTCGCCGCCGGTGTTCTGTTTGCGGCGCTTCTGCTTCACCGTCCTGTCGGTGACCACGCCGTCCCAGGTGGTGCTTCTCTTTCTGCCCAAAATCTGGAAGAAGGCAATGGCGAGAAACATCCCGCCGATCCCGAAGCCGATGTAGAGGGACTCAGGGTTTTCCATGCCCCCCGCGCCGGTCTCACCCGCTATGAAAAAGCCGGCCACGGCAATGACGGCAAGACCCGCCGCAAAGATGGAGGACCACCGGTTGGTGTTCTTCAGATATTTCTGGAACGCCGGGTCGTGGATTTTCTCAGAGTACCCCACCCGTCCGCCCCTTTTCCCCTTTCCGGAACCCGCCTGGGCCTCCTGCTCCGCCCCGCAGACATGGCAGAATTTCGCCCCGTCCGGGAGATCCGCTCCGCACTTGGAACACTGCATGAATGCCACCCCTTTCGGTCATTATCTTCTTCTCTCCTGAATACACCGGCCTGAGACGCGCCCCTTTATCCTGTCATCCTGAGGAGCGTTCTTGGCGGCACTGTTTCTGTCATCCTGAGAGCGCTTCCTGCCCGATCGCGTCCCCGAAGGGGGAGGATCTCGGTTTTGATCCTTCGACCACCAAGGGCGAGATTCTTCGGGCTTCGCCCTCAGAATGACGGCAAAGACACATCTCCGCGGGATGCTGCGCTCGCGATGCTTCCGATTGTATCATCAACCTTATGAAATACATTTGTTATTGTGAAGTCGCTGAAAATGCTATACTGCGGCCGATGAGCAGACCGGACGGCACGTTTTTCACACTATTTCGGGAGGTTTTTTCATGAAGAGGTACTATGGAAAATTCATTTCGTCAGTGCTGCTGTTCGGTTCCAACGGCATCGTGGCAAGCCATATTGCGCTGGGCAGCCACGAGATAGTCCTGTGGAGGACCCTCATCGGCAGCCTCTTTCTTCTGGCGGTCTTCATCCTGGCCGGGGGACGGTTCGGGGGGCTGCGCAGCAGGAAGCATCTCGCGTTTCTGCTCCTTTCGGGCATGGCCATGGGCGCGAGCTGGATGTTTCTGTACGAGGCCTACCGCCGGATCGGCGTCGGGCCGGCGACCCTCGCGTATTACTGCGGCCCTGTGATCGTGATGGTGCTGGCTCCCGTGATATTCCGGGAAAAACCGGCCCTTTCAAGGATATTCGGCTTCGGCGCCGTTCTTCTCGGGATGGTCCTCGTCAACGGGAACGAGGTGGCCCGGAGCGGCATTTCCTGGGGGCTGGCGTGCGGCCTGCTGTCGGCGGTTTTGCTGGCCGTTCTGGTGATCTTCAACAAGATGGCCGCGAGCATCACGGGCTTCGAGAACGCTGTCTGGCAGCTCTCCGCCAGCTTCATCACCGTGGCGGTCTTCACAGCCGTCCGGCAGGGAACGGTGACGGCCGTTCCTCCCGGGAGCCTTCTCCCCCTCCTGCTGCTGGGGTTTGTGAATACGGGATCCGGATGCTACCTCTATTTCTCGTCCATGCAGAGCCTTCCCGCCCAGTCCGTGGCGATCTGCGGCTACCTGGAACCCCTCTCGGCCCTTCTCCTTTCGGCGGTCCTGCTGGGCGAACGGCTGACGCCGGTTCAAATGGCGGGAGCAGCCCTGATCCTCGGGGGCGCGGCCTTCGGCGAATTCTTCGGCCGGAAGGAAAGCGCCCCGACAGGGACCAGGACGGACTAACCCAGGATCAAAAGTTCTTTACGAATTGCTTCCGGGCTCAGGATCCGGACGAGCTCCCCGATTTCCTCCAGGTGGGCCCTTACATCTTCCGCCGGAAGGGACGGCACTCCGTAGACGGTGTAGAGCACCCGGGTCGTCTCCGCCGTGACGGCAGTCCTGTCGTCGGGGCCGTAGAGGATGCTGGAGAGGATCCCCTCCCGGTCCGAGAGGAACATGTCCCCCGGCGGGAGGATCCGTTCCCTGCCTCCCATGGCCGTATAGCGTTCCTCCCCCTTCGAGACATCCAGGAAAAGGGGCAGAGAAACCCTGTCCAGATCGTGGCCCGCGGTCAGGAAGCCGTTCTTCAGCTCCGCCATGAACATGGCCGCCACGAGGGGGGACGGCGAGAAGAGGGGCTTTCCCTTCAGCGCCACCGTTTCCACCTGATGCAGCACGGGATATCCCTGGCCGAATCTCTTGTAATACCGGCCGTAGGACCCGAAGGGCTCATCCAGGCCGATCTCTTTCCTGCTCTTTCCTTCGTGGCGCCTGCGGAGGCCGGTTTCAAAGGCGTTTTTTCTCTCTTCGAAGGCGGGACATTCCCGCGAGTTGTCGACCCCCTCCAGTACAAGCACGCCGAAACAGACGCCGGGAAACATTGTCCTCCACTCCTGGGATGCGGTGATCATGATCAGGTCAGCTCCTTTTTCCGTGCGTTTTGGTTTATGATACCTGATGAACGGAATAAAATTCTTGAACGGAATTGCTGCAGCCTTCACGGAGGAACCATGGAAAAGAACGGAGATACCCTGCCCGGACGTTCCGAAAAAAACCGTACCCGTTTCTGGCGCTCGGAGTACCTGCCGGGAGTCCTCTTTCTGGACGGTACATTCCTGGACATGAAATTTACCCGGCACAGCCACGAAACCTACGCTTTCGGCGTCATAGAAAGCGGGGCCCTCGCTTTCCGCTACAGGGGGGAGGATGTGGTCGCCTCCGAGGGGATGCTCGGCATGGTTGTCCCAGGCGAAGTCCACGACGGCCACCCGGCTCTCGGCAGAGGGTGGAGGTATCGCATGGCCTACGCAGACCCCGAATCCGTCCGTACTCTGACCGGTGAACCGGGGGGCAAAGACCGGGGCCTTCCCTTCATCGGCCGGGGCGCCCTTGAATCCCGGGAGCTCGCCGCTCTCTTCCGGCGGCTGATCGGGGGACTCCAGGCCGGAACCATGGACAGGCTGACGGCCTCCTCCCTCTGGACCGCCTTCATATCCGAACTTTTCGGGCGCTTCGGTGAATATCCCGCAGCCGCTCCCAGGACATCCCGGGGTTCCGTCCGGGCGGCATGCGCCTTCCTGAGAGAGAACATGACACGGAACATCTCCCTTGATGAACTGGCGGCCCTCTCCTCTCTCAGCCCCTGGCACTTTCTCCGCACCTTCCGGGATGAGACGGGGCTGCCGCCCCACGCCTACCTGACCCAGCTCCGGGTACGGAAGGCGGAACGGCTCCTCCGGGCCGGACATTCCCCTTCCATGGCCGCCGCGGAAGCGGGGTTCGCGGACCAGAGCCATCTCACCCGCTGGTTCCGGAGGATCGTGGGCGCCACGCCCGCCGCTTTTCTGAAAGAGATGTCCCCTGCCGGAGCCCGGCATTCCCGCAGCGAAGGAGAGAACGGCCATGGACAGTGATTTTTCCCTCCTGATAGGCTTCCAGGACTTTGAGCCGGGGCGGCGCTCCTTCAATGCGCTGGCCCGGAAGACCTTCGGCCTCGACTTCGAGCCATGGTACAGGTCGGGGTACTGGACGAAGCAGTACATCCCCTATTCCCTGTCCCGGGACGGAGAGGTGGTCTCCAGCGTGTCGGTGAACTTCATGCCCATGACGCTGGAAGGTACAGGCCTCACCATGGTACAGATCGGCACGGTGATGACAGATTCTGCCTTCCGGGGGCAGGGGCTCAGCCGGTTCCTCATGGAGACCGTCCTGGACGAATGGTCTCCGAAAGTCGATGAAATCTATCTCTTCGCCAATGACGAGGTGCTGGACTACTACCCCCGGTTCGGCTTCCGGAAGAGCGGGGAAGTGCAGTGTACCGCCTCCGTCTCGACCACTTTTCCCGCCCGGGCGGAAAAGGTGGACATGGAACAGCCCGAACACCGGGAAAAGGTGGAGCAGGCCATACGGGGAACCCGGAGCGTGAGCAGGTTCAGCATGAACAACGCCGGCCTCGCCATGTTTTACCTCACAGGGCCGATGAAGGACCGGGTCCGGTACGACCCGGAAACGGGAGCCTATCTCGTCGCGGCAGTGGAAGGCAACCTTCTTCTGCTGGACGACGTTTTTTGCGAAGAAGCGGTTGACCTGGACCATGCCGTGACCGCCTTCGGTCCGGAGGTCCGCAGGGTGGCTTTCGGTTTCTCTCCCTGCATGGACGCGGGCCTCGAGCGGACGGCCTGCGAAGAGGAGGACACTACCCTGTTCGTCCTGAAGAACACCCTGGACTTCCGGGAAAAAGAGCTGAGATTCCCCGCCCTGTCCCGGGCCTGAACGCGGGTCCGGAGGACGGTATCGGCAGGGAACATGCCAGACGCAGGGGGTTGCATCGCCGCCGCTTCCGGAGTATTCTGTACATAATGGAAAAATGACAGTGATCAGGGGTGGGAGAATGCGCACTCTTTCTTGCTGAAAACCGAGGCTGACGAAACGGAACAGGCGACCGGAAGGCCGCTTTTTCCGCCGTGCCCATGCAGGAAAGCTGCGACTCCCAAATGATGTTGTATCGTCATATCACGCCTGCCCGTTTCCGGGCACGGCCGTTCTGTACTGCGAGCCGCGGGTGCTTCTTTCCTGCGGCTTTTTCTTTTTCCCAGGAGGATATGCATGTCTCTGATCAATGTTTCACACCTCACCTTCGGCTACGAAGGCGGACTGGAGAAGATTTTCGAGAACGTGAGCTTCCGGATCGACACGGACTGGAAGCTTGGCTTCACTGGCCGCAACGGCCGGGGAAAGACCACGTTCCTGAACCTGCTGCTCGGCCGTTACGAATACGATGGTTCCATCACGTCGTCCGCGGCCTTCGAATATTTTCCCTACCCCGTTCCGGACGGGGAGACGGACGCTCCGGCGATCATCCGGACCATCGCGCCGGCGGCCGAAGACTGGCAGATCGCCCGGGAGGTCTCCCTGCTCGACGTGACGGAGGACGCCCTCCGCCGTCCCTTCCGCACCCTCTCCAACGGGGAGAGGACGAAGATACTGCTGGCCGCCCTGTTCCTGAAGGAAAACAGCTTCCTGCTCATCGACGAGCCCACCAACCACCTGGACCTGGAGGCCCGGGCCGCCGTGAGCACCTACCTGAACCGCAAGCGGGGGTTCATCCTGGTGTCCCACGACAGGTTCTTCCTCGACGGGTGCGTGGACCACATCCTGTCCATCAACCGGGCAAACATCGAGGTTCAGAAAGGCAATTTTTCGTCCTGGTGGCGGAACAGACAGCGGGAGGACGAGGCTGAGCGGGCGGAAAACGAGCGGCTGAAAAAGGACATCGTCAGGATGCAGGAGGCCGCCCGGCGGGCCTCGGACTGGTCGGACGCCGTGGAGAAGACGAAACGGGGCGTCCGGAACTCGGGCCTGCGCCCCGACCGGGGATATATCGGCCACAAGGCCGCCAAGATGGCCCAGCGGTCCACGTCCCTGGAGCGGCGGCGGCAGGAGGCTCTCGAGGAAAAATCGGCCCTGCTGCGGAACGTGGAGGAAGGAGAGAAGCTGAAGCTCTTCCCCCTCACCTTTCACTCTCCCGGGCTGGCAGAGCTGGAGAACGTCTCCGTCCGCTACGGGGACAGGATCGTCTGCGAAGCAGTGAGCTTCACCATCGGCCGGGGGGAGAGGATCGCCCTAAGGGGCCGAAACGGGTGCGGCAAGTCGAGCATTCTGAAGCTGATCCTCGGGGAGAGGCTGGAGTACGGCGGAACGTTTTCCGTGGCATCGGGGCTGAAGATCTCATGGCTCCCCCAGGACACAGAGGAACTCTCCGGCAGCCTGACGGATTATGCTCAGCAGTCCGGAATAGACCGGAGCCTCTTCCTGGCGATCCTGAGAAAGCTGGATTTTTCCAGGACCCAGTTCGAGAAGAACATTGAAGACTACAGCGGGGGACAGAAGAAGAAGGTGCTCCTCGCCCGGAGCCTCTGCGAGCAGGCCCACCTGTACCTGTGGGACGAGCCGCTGAACTATATCGACGTCATTTCGAGGATGCAGATAACGGAACTGCTGCTGGAGCATAGGCCCACCATGGTCTTCGTGGAGCACGACAGGGCCTTCTGCGACGAGGTGGCCACCAGGGTGGTGGACCTGTAAGGCGCGGAGGGGGGATTTCGGGTTTGTCATCCTGACGGCGTGTTTTCCGCCGGAAGGATCTCGGTTTTGATTCAGAGTGCAGTTAAAATCGAGATCCTTCCCCTTCGGGGACGCTCCGTGATCGCTGCGCTCGTTCGGGACGACAGGGTGTAGCTTGTCATCCTGAGCGGAGCGAAGGATCTAGCACTTGAGTCTCTTCAGAATCAAAAACGAGATCCTTCGGCCGAGAAATCAGCCTCAGGATGACAAAAAGGGTTGTCATCCCGAGCGGAGCCGCTCCTCGGAATGACAGCACGACCAGGCATCGGGATGATATAATACAAATGTTCGATAAGAATAACTTTCCCAAATTGAGAATTTCCTCCTTCCGGAGAGGCATTTTCGTGCTCCGGAACGGGGACGGAAAAATCTGCAGGCAGGCCCCCCGGGGTCTGTGCAACCAGGAGGGCTGGAGAATTGAGACTCATAGGAATACTGATCATCGCCACACTGGCAGCGCACTACTCCTACATCTATGTCCGGCTGCGGAACGCCATTGGGCCGGGATGGAAGTGGACATCCCTGTACCTTGCCCTCACGCTCTTCCTCGTCTTCGGGTCACGGGCGCTCTGGCAGGTGGACCTGGGGGATTACCCCGAATTCCGGAAGGCCCTGTCCTACGCCGTATACATGGGCCTGGCCTTCTTTTTCATCCTCTTCACGGCCTTTGTCGTTCTCGACCTGGTGCGGTTCCTGGCATGGCTGGCCGACACTCTGTTCTCCACGGGCCTGAGAGGGCTGCTACCCTCACCGAAGGCCCGGGCATGGACAGCCGTGGGCTTCGCTCTTCTGGTCTGCGTCTACGGCTGGTTTGAAGCCCTCAACATACAACCGAAGCATGTCACCATCGAAACTGAAAGGCTCCCTGCCGGAACGGACCGGATCCGCATCGCCCAGATAACCGACGTTCACCTGGGGTGGATCATCCAGGAGGAGCGCCTCGCCCGTATCCTCTCCGTGGTCCGGGCGGCGGAGCCGGACCTGGTGGTCAGCACCGGGGATCTCGTGGACGACAACATGGAGTTTCGGGACGAGGAGATCGCCCTCCTCAGGGGATTGACCCCGCCCCTCGGAACCTATGCCGTCACCGGCAACCATGAGTACCACGTGGGCGTCCGGCAGGCCGTGGAATTCAAGGAGCGGGCCGGAATGAGGGTGCTGCGGAACGAACACCATTCCGTGGGCGGACTGGTCCTCGTGGGTATGGATGACCCTTCTGCACGGTACTACGGCCAGGAGATTCCCCCCGAGGGGGATATTCTTGCTTCCCTGCCCGCAGACCGCTTCGTGGTGCTGCTCAAGCACCAGCCGCGAGTGGAGCCCGAATCGGTGGGGCTCTTTGACCTCCAGCTCTCCGGCCACACCCACGGAGGGCAGATCTGGCCCTTCTACTGGCTCACCCGCATGGTCTATGAATACCGCCCCGGACTGCGGGCCCTGGCACCGTCCCCCAGGGGGGGAGAGGCTTATGCCGCTGAAGGTTCCAGGGAGAGCTCCGTTTACGTGAGCAATGGAACGGGAACCTGGGGGCCGCCCCTCCGGTTCTTCGCTCCGCCCGAGGTGACTATTTTCGACATCGTCAGAAAACCGGGGAGCTGAAGGAAAAAGCAGCCCTTTCAGCCTCCGGACAGGTGTCTCGGCCGAAGAGAGGACTCTCTTCCGGAGCCGCTATTTCTCCTCCATGAGCTCGATAATGGCGCCGTTCTTCCTGACGGACCGGTACGCCGTGGTCAGGGGAAAATTCACGGTATTCCAGCCTTTTCCGGAAAAGTCCGGGAAAAGTGGGCGAATCTGTATCCGGAATCCCCTTTTCGTGTACAATGAGCCGTATCATTTCCGAGGAGGGTCCCGCCATTACTCATTCCCGTTCCCTGACGTCGGGGAAGATCGGTTCCCAGCTGCTTTTCCTTGCCATACCCCTGCTGCTGGGGAACATCTTCCAGCAGCTGTACAATTTCGTGGCGGCCATCATCGTGGGCCGGTACGTGGGGGAAGCGGCCTTCGCCGCCATCGGCGTCGGCGGGACGGTGATGAACCTGTTCATCTTCGTTCTCACCGGCTGCTGCACCGGCGTGTCCATCATCCTCGCCTCCCTGTTCGGAAAAGGGGACTTTCACACCCTGCGGAAGGAGTGCTTCCTGGCTGTGGTGTTCGGGGCAGGGTTCACCCTTTTCGTCAGCCTCGCCTCCATCGCCCTGCTTCCCTCCCTGCTCGAAGCGATTCACACCCCGGCGGAAATCTTCGAGGGCACCAGGCAGTACCTGAACATCATCCTCGGGGGGCTCCTGGCGACCTTTTTCTACAATCTCTGCGCCGCCTCCCTCCGGGCCGTGGGAAATACCCGGTACGCCCTGGTGTTCCTGGTGACCGCCGTGATGCTCAACGCGGCCCTGACCTTCGTTCTGGTGGCCCGGTTCGGCTGCGGGATAGCAGGTGCCGCGTGGGCGACCGTCTTCTCCCAGGCGTTCTCCGCCCTGCTCTGCATGGCCTACATCTGGAAGAAACTTCCCTTCCTCGTGCCGACGAAGGAGGACATGCGGTACGACGGGGCCCTGCTGAAAAAGACGATCCTCTTCGCCTCCCTTTCGGCCATGCACCAGTCGAGCCTGTACATCGGCAAGCTGCTGGTGCAGGGAGCGGTGAACCTGCTGGGCACTGCAGCCATCGCCGCCTACACGGCCACGGGAAGGATAGAGGGGCTCTCCCTCGCCGTGGGGGAAAGCGGGGCCGAGTCCATCTCCGTCTTCGTGGCCCAGAACACGGGAGCGGGAAATCATAAAAGAGCCCTGAAGGGGTTCCTGGAGGGACTGGCGTCCCTGGCCTTCCTCAGTATTTCCGTCTCCTTCCTGCTGTTTTTCACGGCCCGGCCGGGTGTAATCCTGTTCGTGGGGGCAAACCAGGGAGAGGCGGTCGCCGAGGGAGTGGCCTACATGCGGTCACTCTGTTTCTTCTACATATTCTCCTACATCGGCAGCTCCTTCGTTGGTTTTTTCCGGGGCACCGGCCGGATCAACATTCCCTTCATCGGCACGACCCTCCAGATTACCGTGCGGGTGGTCCTTTCGTACTGGCTCGCTCCCCTTCTGGGGCTGAAGGCTGTGGGGCTGGCCACAGGGATCGGCTGGATCTCCATCGTGACCTTCCAGTTCCTGGTTTTTTCCAGCATACGGAGAAGGGAGCGGCGGGAAGAAGCGGCCCTATCCGGCCGTTGAAGAAAATGCCCTGAAAGGGGAAAATGGCAGGCAGCATATTGAAACCTTCTCTTTTTCAGGCAGCGGGGAGCGTCACCGGTGCTCGCTTGGGCCGCCGGCCTTGGCGCTGCGCCCGGCAACACTCCTTCTGCCTAAATTCAGCGAAATTATCGAGTCCCTATTTTCACATTGTGGAGGTATTCGCCATGGGCTGCATTCTTGATCATATCGCCGTCGCGGCGCCCACTCTCGAAGCGGGAGCCGCCTTCGTCACGGAAACTCTGGGAGTTTCCCCCCAGGCCGGGGGGGAGCATCCCCGCATGGGAACCCACAATCTGCTTCTGCGCCTGGGCGACCGGGTGTACCTCGAGGTCATCGCGGCAAACCCCGCGGCCCCGGCTCCGGGCCGTCCCCGATGGTTCGCCCTGGATTCCCTTCCCGGGAACGCCGCTCCCTTCCTCGCCGCATGGGTGGCCCGGGCAGAAGACATCAGGACCTGGGCGGAAAAGTCACCGGAGCCTCTGGGCCCGGTGGAAGCCATGTCCCGGGGAACGCTGGAATGGCTCATCACCATCCCGGAAGACGGGGCTCTTCCTCTGGGAACAGGCCCCGCCCTCATCCAGTGGCAGCCCGGCGTACACCCCGCGTCGAAGCTCCAGGATCACGGTCTGAACCTCATCGGCCTGGAAATCCATCACCCCGATCCGAAGCGGGTTTCCCGGCTGCTGGAATCCCTGGCTCTGGAAGGTCCCCTGTCGGTGAAGCCCCTTCCCGAAGGCGCGGCCCCGTACCTGGAGGCGCACATCGACACTCCCCGGGGCGTCCGGGTTCTCCGGGCAGCCCGCTAGGGAGGGCACCGATTCATGGCCGGCATGGAGATAAAGCTGGAGGAGCTGAAAGCACGGCTCCGTGAAGTGAACGACCTGAACAGCGCCGGAGCGGTGCTTTACTGGGACCAGGCCACCTACATGCCTCCCGGCGGGGCGGAGGCCCGGGGACGCCAGATGGCCACGCTGGCCCGGATTGCCCAGGAGAAGTTCACCGCCCCGGACGTGGGAAGGCTGATCGACGATCTGCTCCCCTACGCCGGCAGCCTTCCCCCCGATTCGGACGACGGCTGCCTGATCCGGGCGGCGGACCGGGAATACCGGAAGGCCGTCCGGGTGCCTGCGGATTTCCTGGCGGTCTTCTCGGAGCATTCCGCCCTTTCCTACCAGGTGTGGACCGAGGCCCGTCCCGCCGACGATTTCAGGCGGGTCCTTCCCCTGCTGGAGAAGACCCTGGACCTGAGCCGCCGCCTGGCGGACTTTTTCCCGGGATATGACCACATCGCAGACCCGCTCATCGACTTCTCCGACTACGGTATGAAGGCGGGGACGGTCAGGAAGGTCTTCGGGGAACTGAAGGAACAGCTCGTGCCGCTGGTGCGGGCAGCCGCGTCCCGGGAAGCGGCCGACGATTCGTGCCTGAAGGGACATTTCCCCAAAGAACGACAGCTTGCCTTCGGAAAGACGGTCATCGGGACGTTCGGCTACGATTTCGCCAGGGGGCGGCAGGACCTGACCCACCATCCCTTCGAGACGCGGTTTTCCGTGGGCGACGTGCGCATCACCACCCGGATCGACGAAGGAAACTTCGCCTACGGTTTCTTCTCCACCACCCACGAGTCGGGGCACGCCCTGTACGAGCAGGGAGTGGACCCGGCACTGGAGGGAACCCTCCTGGCGGAGGGAACCAGCTCGGGAGTGCACGAGTCCCAGTCCCGCACGTGGGAGAACCTGGTCTCCCGGAGCCTGCCCTTCTGGGAACACTTCTATCCGAAGCTGCAGAAAGTCTTTCCGGACCGCCTGGAGACCGTTCCCCTGGAGACCTTCTACCGGGCCGTGAACAGGGTGGAGCCCTCCCTGATCCGCACCGAGGCCGACGAGCTGACCTACAACCTCCATGTTATGATCCGCTTCGAGCTGGAGCTGAGGATGCTGGAGGGAAGCCTGGAGGTGAAGGACCTGCCCGAAGCATGGAACGCCGCGTACCTGGAGAACCTCGGGATCGCACCGGAGGACGACGCCGACGGCTGCATGCAGGACGTCCACTGGTTCGGCGGACATATCGGCGGGGCCTTCCAGGGATACACCCTGGGGAACATCCTCTCCGCCCAATTTTTTGCTGAGGCCCGAAAGTCCCTCCCCGAAATCCATGACGACATGCGCCGGGGAAACTTTGCCGGACTCCATGGGTGGCTGAGGGAGAACATCTACCGTCACGGCAGCAAATTCACCGCCCCCGAGCTGATCGAACGGGTCACCGGCAGGGGACTGGACATCGGGCCGTACATCAGGTATCTGCGGGAAAAGTACGGGAAGCTCTACGGCCCCGGAATCTGAGCCACCCCTGTGATTTCACCCTTCCCCCGGCGGAGAATACCTCCGCCGGGGGTTTTCATTTTCCGGAAGAGTGCCAAAAAGTCAAAATGCATTAAAAATCTTTCTCATGCGAGGTAAATTCCCCGGCATTCTATAATAATACAATTTTAAATTGGTCTTGTCATATTGACTTTTCGTAGTAATATGTTTTTTTATTCGCTTTTATTTTTGAACAGGAGGTGCGGCCGTGCGGATCGGAGTGCTGGTGAAGCAGGTTCCCGCAACGGAAAACGTCAGGATCGACGAAGAGACGGGAACCATGGTGCGGGAAGGCGTAGAGGCGGAGCTGAACCCTCTCGACCTTCACGCCGTGGAGGAGGCGGTCAGGCTGAAGGACCGTCTCGGAGAAGGAACGGAGATCACGGTGATTTCCATGGGGCCGCCCCAGGCCCAGAAAGCGGTGCGGGCCGCCATCGCCATGGGGTGCGACAGGGGGCTGCTGCTCTCCGACAGACGGTTCGCCGGGTCCGATACCCTGGCCACCGCCCGGACCCTCGCAGCGGGAGTGAAAAAGGCCGGAGGATTCGACATCCTCCTCTCGGGCGAACGAGCCACCGACGGCGAGACGGGCCAGGTGGGCCCCGCCGTGGGACAGGTTCTCGGCATGTCCGTGCTCACCTTCGTGAGCGCCGTGGAATCGGCCGGAAAGGGTTCCCTGGTGGTCCGGCGGGCGGTGGAGGGAGGACACGAGCGTGTCGAGGCCCCTCTTCCCGCCATGCTCTCTGTGGTAAAGGAGATCAACACCCCCAGGCTGTGCACCCTGGGAGGAAAGATCCGGGCGAAGAAGACGGAGATTCCCGTCCTCGGGGCGGACGACCTTCCCCTTCCGGCGGAGCATCTCGGCCTTCCGGGATCGCCGACGAAAGTGGTGAAGGTGTCCTATCCCCAGATCACCCGCTCGGGGAAGAAAGTGTCCGCTGCAGACAGCGTGGACGGCGCCGTCGAGGAAATCCTCAGCGTGCTCCGGGGCCGCGGGATCGTGTAGGAGGAAACCGCCATGAACGTAGAATACCGCGGAGTCTGGACCCTCAGCGAAGTGAGGGATGGCCGGATTCATCCCGTTTCATACGAGCTTCTCGCCTGGGGCAGGGACCTTGCCGACACCCTGGGCGTGCCCCTTTCGGCTGTGCTCCTCGGCTCCGGCGTCACGGAACAGGCCCCTGACCTGATCGTCCACGGAGCGGACCAGGTGTACGTGGTAGATGATCCCAGTCTCGGGCATTTCAGGGCGGACAGTTTTTCCAAAACCCTGGCGGAGCTGGTGAACCGCCACAAACCCGAAATCTTCATCGCCTCCGCCACCTCCACCGGCAGGACCGTGATGCCTGTGGTCTACGCGGACCTCGCTACGGGGCTGACTGCGGACTGCACGGAACTGGGTATCGATACGAAGGAACGGCTGCTTCTCCAGACAAGGCCCGCCATCGGGGGGAACGTGATGGCGGACATCAAGACGCCCCTCAGCAGGCCCCAGATGTGCACCGTGAGGCCCCGGTCGAAGAAACCCCTTCCTGCCGACCCGTCGCGGACCGGCAGGATCATCGCCGAGAAGGCCGAACCCGGCGCCCTTTCGTCTGTGATGAAGCTCCTGGAGTTCCTGCCCGAGAAGAACGTGGGCGCGCCCCTGCAGGACGCCGAGGTCATCGTGGCGGGCGGAAAGGGGATGAAGAAGGGAGCCAATTTCGCCCTGCTTGAGGAGCTGGCCGCCCTTCTCGGAGGCTCCGTGGGGGCATCGCGGACGGCCGTGGATCTGAACTGGGCGCCCTATTCCTCCCAGGTGGGGCTGTCGGGCAAGTCGGTGACGCCGAAGCTCTACATCGCCTGCGGCATCTCCGGGGCGGTGCAGCACCTCGCCGGAATGTCCGCGTCCGATACGGTCATCGCCGTCAATTCAGACCCGGAGGCCCCCATCTTCCGGGTGGCGGACCTGGCCATCGTGGGCGACGCCCTTGAAGTGATCCCCGCGCTCATAGGGAGGCTGAAATCATGACGGGCACCTTTTTCGGAAACACCGACGCCCTTCGGGAGCGGTACGGAAAAATCACCCCGGAGATCCTCCGGGAGATACAGGAGGCCGCCGGAGCGAAGAACGTGGTGGCCGGAGATCCCGAGGCCCTGGAGAGCTACGCCTCCGACGAGGCGGGGATCATGTTCACCTCCATGCCGGACGCCGTGGTGAAGGCGGAGAGCGCCGAACAGGTGGCGGCGGTCATGAAGGTGGCGTCGAAGTACAAAATCCCGGTCACTCCAAGGGGGGCGGGAAGCGGCCTCGCCGGTGCGGCGGTTCCCCTCTGCGGAGGCATCGTCCTCTCCCTGGAGAAGATGAACCGCATCCTCGAGATCGACCCGGTGAACCGGGTGGCCGTGGTGGAACCCGGCGTGGTGACCAACGAGCTGTGCAAGGCTGTGGCCGAGCAAGGCTTCCTCTACGCGGGGTACCCCATGAGCACCGAGACGAGCTTCATCGGCGGCAACGTGGCCACCAACGCCGGGGGAGGCAAGGTCATCCGCTACGGCAACACCCGGCGGCACGTGCTCGGCCTGGAGGTGGTCCTCCCCACGGGAACGGTGCTGAACCTCGGGGGCAGGATCCGGAAAGATACCTGGGGGTACAGCCTCATGCAGCTCATGGTCGGTTCCGAGGGAACCCTGGGCATCATCACCAGGGTCATCGTCAACCTCGAGCCGAAACCAGGGAAGACGGTGAACCTCCTGGTGGCCTTCCCGGACCTTGATTCCGCCGTGGACAGCGTGGCGAAGGTTGTCCGCACCGGGATCAGCGTCATCTCCTGCGAACTGATGGACAAGCTCTCGGTAAATATCGCCGCCTCCCACGTGAACACAGTGCTCCCCTACCAGGACAGGGCCGACGCCTTCCTCCTCATCCAGATCGAGGGCGATTCGGACGAGCGGCTCGAGGAGGGGTACGAGAAGGTGGGAACCCTCTGCCTCGAAAACGGTGCCCTGGAGGTCTTCGTGGCGGAGAGCCGGACCGAGTCGGGCATGATCTGGAACATCCGGCAGAACCTCGCCGAGGCCATGCGGGCCCACGACCCCTACTGCTCCCTGAGCGGCGACATGGTGGTCCCCCTGTCCACGGTCCCCGAGATGGTGGAGGAGATCCGGAAGGCGGGAAAGGAACGGGGCATCGCTGTGGGCATCCTCGGCCACATCGCCGACGGGAACCTGCACCCCATCATCTTCAAGCCCGCCGGCATGGAACCCATGGAATGGGCGGAGTACGCCGAGGCCTTCTACGATGACCTCACCTCGGTGGCGATCCGCCTCGGCGGTGTGGGCAGCGGAGAGCACGGCATAGGATATGTGAAGATGCCCATCTTCCTCCACTCCAAGCCTGCGGAGGAAATCGAGATTATGAGAGGAATCAAGCGGTCCTTCGACCCCGACGGAATCCTGAACCCCGGGAAACTGCTGGGAAGCTGACAGGTTTTCCGGTGCCCGGATCCGGGCACCGGTCAGGGAAGTTCTGAACAGGAGACACGAGAGGAGCAGGGAACAACATGAAATCGAAGAGTGACATGGGAATCCTGGCTGTGGCCTTCGTCTGGTTCACCACCCACTTCGGCGGCGGCTTCGCCAGCGGGAGACAGCTCGTTGACTTTTTCGTATCCTACGGATGGTACGCCCTGATCACCCCCGTCCTGTCCATCGCCATCGTCACGGCGGTGCTCTACTATGCGTGGAGCTTCGCCGCAATCTACAAAACCTTCGACTACAGGGCATGGGGCAACCTCTATTTCAAACCCTTCGAGGCAATCTTCTCCAACGCCTACGAAGTCATGTACATTCTTATCCTTCTCATCGCGTCGGCGGTGGCATTCGCCACCGGAGGCACGGTGATGAAGCAGATCCTCGGGACCCCCTACGTTATGAACACGGTGATCGTGGCGGTCTTCATCTTCTTCCTGACCATCTTCGGCGCGGAGATGGTGCGGAGGGCCGCCTCCACCATGGCGATAATCATCATTGCGGGCATGACCATCATCTACGTGGGCAACCTCGTGACGAACTTCCCCAAGCTGATCGAGGTCATCCGCACCGCCCCGTCGCCGAAGGGCTTTTTTGAGGCTTTCTGGGCATCCCTGAAGTATGCCGGATTCCAGACGTGCGCCATGGGAGCCTACATCGCCGTGGCCGACGCACTGAAGACCAGGGAGGACGCCCGGAAAACCTCGGTCTGGGGCTTTCTCATCAACGCCGGGGTGCTCTGGCTCGCCACGGCCGGCGTGCTTCTCCACTACCCGGCCATTCTCCAGGAAAGCGTTCCCGTGCTCTACGTGGCGGCCCACGGCGGCGGCGGCGCTTTCGGCACGGCCATCGTGTCCCTCCTGATCTTCCTGGCAGTCATCTCCACCGGCGTGAGCCTCATCTTCGGCGGCGCCAGGCGCATCGTGGCCTTCTGGGGAAAAACCAGGGGATCTTCCGTCGCCGGCGACAGGAAGGTGAACATCATCGCGTCCCTGGTCTACGTCCTCATCACCTGGGGGATCGCCCTGTTCGGCCTGATCCCGCTGATCGCCAGGGGATACGGCTACATGGGAACTCTTTCCTTCCCGCTGCTCATTATCCCGGTAATTTTCATCGGCCTGCTCCGGTCAAAGGACTGGGGCAAGGGCGCCTGAGAAATCTTCCGGAGGAAGGGAGGGGAACCTCCCTTCCTCCGGATTCCCGCGCCCGGCCCTTCCATTTCCCCCTGCCTTTCTCCGGCCGGAATCCTTCACCATGATAGAATAGGAGCGTCTCTTTTCCGCTCATTCCTCTGAGGACTGATTCACAGCGAAAAGGGCGAACAAGAACTACCGGTGAAGGGAGAAAGCCAACCGTGAGAAATAAATACCGCCTCCTGAGTCTCCTGATGATTCTCCTGACCTGCGCCATAGCGGGGATCTTCTTCGGCTCCTTCGACAGGCGGATCGAGACCGTCTACGGGGACAACACCAGGGACGCCATCTTCGAGGTCAAGAAAACCTTTCTTCAGCACACCGTGCAGAACCAGATCGCCAGGATCGACGCGTCGGAAAAACGCCATACGAACCTTGCCCTCCGCCGGGTCGGTGAGATGAACGGCATCCTGAACGCGGCACCCTCCGGAAGCAGGGACGAGTTCATCGCCTTCTTCAGAGAGTGCTTCCGGGACGGCACAGCCTGGACGGCCGTCTTGTGGGACCCTGTCGCCGGCAACGTGCTCCATGACCCGAAGGGCCTGTTCCGGAAGGGCTTTCCCGGTACGCCGGACGGCGGGGAATTCGGGGATTTCTCCGCCTGGAAGATAGGGGATTTCAGAGGGCTGCGGGCCTTTTTCGGCGTTCCCGGGACTGCGGTCGAAGAGGCTGTCAAGGGTGAGATCGCCTCGGAGATCCATTTATCCCGTTTTCCCTTCGACTCCTACATCTGGGTCAACGAGGTGGTCAACTACGAGGGCGGAAAAAATTACGCCATCAGGCGAATACACCCGAACCTCAGGGACACGGAAGGTATCTTCCTCTCCACCGAAACCAGGGACGTAAAGGGAAACCGTCCGTACCTGACCGAACTGGAGGGCGTGAAGAAGGACGGAAAACTCTTTTTCACCTATCACTTCAAGAGAAAAAACAGCGATGAAATCTCGGAAAAGCTGACCTACGCGGAGCTGTACGGAAAATACGACTGGATCGTCGCCATGGGGATCCACCTCGACGATATTTTCACCGCCATCCTGAAAGCAAACGAGGAAAGCGGCACCGCATCCGGACGCCTCATCGTTCTCTTTCTCCTTCTTATGGTCGCGCTGCTGGGGGTCAGCGAACTTGTTCTTCTCTTCCTCGAGGGCAAGTTCCATGGAGAATCGAGAAAGGGGCTCGAGGATGAACTGAACAGGGATCCCCTTTCAGGGGCCTTCTCCCGCCGGGCCGGGGAGACGGAAATGGCACGTGCCTTCCACTCCTTCACGAAAGGTGCATTGCCGCCGGCAATCGCCCTCTTTGATATCGACCATTTCAAGGAAGTGAATGACTCCTTCGGTCACGACGCGGGCGACGAGGTCATCAAACTGATTGTCCGGACCGTCCTGGGAAGCGTGAGGACCATGGACAGTCTCTTCCGCTGGGGCGGCGACGAATTTCTTCTTCTCGCGGAAGGACTCAAGGCTGAACACGCCCTCCCGGTAGCGGAGAATATTGTGAAGACTGTTGCGGAACATCCTGCCTCCGTGGACGGACAGTCCATTCCCGTCACGATCTCCGTGGGAATCGCCTTTTTCCGCCCGGGAGACAGAGGGTATGAAGACGCCATGAAGAGAGCGGACAAGGCCCTGTACCGGTCGAAATCGGAGGGACGGAACCGGGCGACCATGGAACCCTAAATCCGCAGCTTCTCCTGGCAGAGGGAGTGTCGCCGGGCATAAGGTAAATTCGCCCCCCAGGGGCGAAGAGATGACCCCCTGGGGGGCAGCGCCAGGGCCGGCGGCCCAAGCGAGCACCGGTGACGCTCCCCGCTGCCTGCGGATTTAGGGGAACCCTAAATCCGCACCCTGAAAAATAAAAAACCTCTCTGGACTGTTCGGAGAACAGTGTTAAGGTAGTGTTTACGACGACACAACCCTTCACCAGAGAGGTGCGTTCATTATGACGGAAAAGGCGAAGAAAATCCATATCGAACTGAAGAGCGGTGAAAGCGGCATAACATCCTTCGC
>NZ_SORI01000017.1 GCF_004366815.1 Aminivibrio pyruvatiphilus
TCGTGCCCATCGCCATGGATCCGGGTCTTCGTTTTGCGGTGCGCGAGGGCGGCCATACGGTCGGCGCCGGCGTCGTCACCGAGATTCTTGAATAATTAAACTTCGAGGAGGCAACCATTTATGGCGGATATCGTCGGCCTCTCCTGCACCGAGTGCAAGAGGCGGAACTACACCACGACTGTAAATAAGAAGAAGCAGTCGAAGAAACTGGAGCTCAATAAATTCTGCAAGTGGTGCGGTAAGCACACCTTGCACAAAGAAGGCAAGTAGTGTAAAATACACTCTGCTCGCAGGTCCGTAGCTCAATTGGCAGAGCACTGGTCTCCAAAACCGGGGGTTGCAGGTTCGAGTCCTGCCGGGCCTGCCATTTTTTATTGTCAATGAAAAAAGATAGGAGGCCGAGGTTGTGGAAAATATCCTCACCTTCGTAAGAGAAGCCCGAGCCGAACTGAAAAAGGTAACATGGCCAGGAAAAAAGCAGGTGTGGTATTCCACGCTGGTGGTAATCGCTTTCACCCTTTTTGTTTCCGCCTACCTTGGACTCGTGGACATGCTTTTAACGGGAGTTTTATCGCGTCTTATCAGATAATGTACGCTGCCGGTCCAGGCAGTTGCGTTCCAGGATCACTTCAGAGATCGGCAGGGAGGTGAGGGGGCCGCGAGACCCCCTTCATGTATGGATAGCATCGAAGAACGCCGCTGGTATATAGTACAGACATACGCAGGATACGAGAACCGCGTAAAGGCGAATCTCGAGCAGAGAATTGCCACCATGGGCATGGAGGACAGGATTTTCTCCGTTCTTGTGCCTGTGGAAGAGCGTGTATCCGTTAAAGACGGAAAAAGCAAAAAGGTTACCCGCAAGCTTTTTCCCAGCTATGTTCTCGTGGAAATGCGCCTTAATGACCAGTCATGGTACGTGGTGCGCCATACACCCGGTGTCACGGGTTTCGTCGGTTCCGGAAACCACCCTATTCCTCTCACTGAGAAGGAAGTCCGGGAGATTATGGGCAAGGTGGGTAAGGAGCAGGCAAAGCCCAAAATCGAACTGAACCTTCGCATCGGCGACGTCATCAAGGTCAAGAGCGGTCCCTTCGAGGGGCAGGTCGGGCCTGTGGTCGAGGTGCTTCCCGAAAAGGGCAAGGTGAAGTTCGCCGTCACTGTCTTCGGACGGGAGACGGCCGTGGAAACGGACTATACGGAGCTTGAGAAGCTCTAGCTATATATTCAACGCGAAAGAGGCGCTTGACTGGGAGGCAAGAGAGTTCTTGGCTCCTCTTTTTCCCTGTTCGGATGCCGCTTTCAGTAACGAGAGGAGATCTTGAGGAATGGCGAAAAAAGTAATTGGGCAGATCAAGCTGCAGTTGCCTGCAGGAAAGGCTACACCGGCTCCTCCTGTGGGACCTGCACTTGGTCAGCACGGAGTGAATATTATGGAGTTCGTGAAGCAGTTCAACGCTAAGACCGCTGATCAGGCAGGCCTTATTATTCCTGCAGTCATCACGGTTTATGCGGACAGAAGCTTCACCTTCATATTGAAGACTCCCCCGGCGAGCGTGCTTCTGAAGAAGGCAGCCGGACTCGAGGCTGCATCTGGTGAACCGAACAAGAAGAAGGTGGCGACACTCAACCGGGCCAAGGTCCGGGAGATAGCCGAGCTCAAGAAAGAGGACCTCAACTCCTACGACGTGGAAGCAGCGATGCGCATGGTCGAAGGAACCGCACGGTCCATGGGAATCGACATCGTCGATTAGTTACGAAGAAATTCGTGGGAGGCCTTCGGGCCGTCTGACCACCGGGAGGGAAACGAAATGGCAAAGATTAGCAAGAGGATGAAAACAGCGGCGGAAAAGATCGAGAAGGGCAAGCTTTATTCCATGAAGGAAGCCATCGCTCTTTTCAAGGAAACCGCAACGGCGAAGTTTGACGAATCCATCGAGGTTCACATCCGCCTCGGAGTCGACCCCAGGCATGCGGACCAGCAGGTCCGGAGTACTGTCGTTCTCCCCCACGGCACGGGCATTACCAAGAGAGTGCTCGTTCTTGCCCAGGGTGAGAAGGTGAAAGAAGCAGAAGAGGCCGGTGCAGATTTCGTCGGCGGCGAAGACCTCGTTGCAAAGATTTCAGGCGGCTGGCTCGAATTTGACGCTGTCATCGCCACCCCTGACATGATGAAATCCGTGGGCCGCCTCGGAAAACTCCTCGGGCCCAGGGGCCTTATGCCCAGCGCCAAGACCGGCACGGTAACCTTCGAGCTCGGCGATGCGGTCAAGGAAATCAAGGCCGGGCGGGTTGAGTTCAGGGTCGACAAGTTCGGAATCGTCCACAACGGCGCAGGCAAGAAGAGCTTTACGGAAGAGCAGCTTTATGATAACGTCAAGACTATCTTCCAGGCGGTTTTGAAGGCTCGTCCCGCTTCCGTCAAGGGAACCTACGTCAAGAGCTTTTCAATAGCATCTTCCATGGGACCCGGAATCAAGATCGATCCCGCGGCTGCCCAGAAGGAAATGGCCGGCGAGTAGAGTTCGTTCCCGGCACCTGACAACAGAAATACCACGTGAACTGCAGACAGCGGGTCCCCTTCGGGGACAATGGATCCGTTCCGCCCGCCGAGGTTCCGGCTGAAATGCGGCTGTAAAGCTGTTTTTTATCCCGGGCCCGGTGTGCCCGGGATTTTTTTAATGCTATGAGGCAAGGAGGTGAGTACATGCCGGCACAAGTAAAATTTGAACAGGTAGAAGAACTTCGCGAAAGGCTGTCAAAGACCCAGGCGGTCTTTGTGGCCGAATACCGCGGAATGACAGTCGCACAGATCACTGCCCTGCGGGCCCAGGTCCGCGCAGCTGGCGGCGAAATGAAGGTGGCCAAGAACACCCTCATGAAGATCGCCATGGAGCAGGAAGGGCTTACCGCCTTCCCCGATGAGATGGCCTACGGTCCCAACGTTTTCGCCCTTGCCTACGGTGACCCCGTAGCGGTGGCCAAGGCACTCCGCGATTTTTCCAGGGAAAAGACCAACAAGGCCTTCCTTCTCAAGGGAGGTGCCCTGGGCCATTCCATTCTCGGCGTCGACCAGGTTAGCGCTCTTGCCGATCTTCCCAGCAAGGACGTCCTTATTGGACAGGTTGTCCGTACCATTGCAGCACCGATCTCCGGGTTCCTTTCCGTGCTCAACGGGCCCATCCGGGGACTGGCGACCTGCCTCAACCAGATCAAGGAAAAGAAAGAACAGGCTGCATAGCAGCGTAAGGCCGCGCTCAGGCGTACACAAATTGCTGATACATATCCAAGGAGGATAAATAGAATGACCCGTGATGAAATGATCCAGGCTATTGAAACCATGACTGTTCTCGAGCTTTCCGAGCTCGTGAAAGCCCTTGAGGACAAGTTTGGCGTGTCTGCTTCCGCTCCTGCAATGGCTATGCCCATGATGGCCATGGCCGGTGCTCCCGCAGCCGCAGCCGAAGAAGAGAAGACCGAGTTCGACGTGGTCTACAAGGCTCCCGGCGCCAACAAGATCAACGTGATCAAGGTTGTCCGCGAACTTACCGGCCTTGGTCTGAAGGAAGCCAAGGAACTCGTCGACAATCCCCCCAAGGCCGTCAAGGAAGGCGTCACCAAGGAAGAGGCCGAAGAAGTCAAGAAGAAGCTCGTCGAGGCCGGCGCCGAAGTCGAAGTCAAGTAGTTTCACTTTTCCTGTTTTCAGCTATACTGAAGGCGGCGCGTTCCAGGCGCCGTCTTCTTTTTTACCCATTTGACGGAGGTATGCCATGATCGTCGACTGCCATGTCCATGTGTACCCGCCCGAAGTCATCCGGGACGCGGAAAAAATAGCCCGGACGGAAGAACATTTTGCACTGCTCATCGGCGGGAAAGTCCATAAATGGGCTGCGGCCGAAGATCTGGTGGAGCAGATGGAAAGGGACGGGGTAGATGTTTCATGGATTTTCGGTTTTGCCTTCAAGGATCCGGGGCTGTGTGCACTGTGCAATGACTATGTCATCGACGCGGTACGCAGGTTCCCAGGCCGTTTCCGGGGCCTCGCGGTGGTTCCGCCCATGGCGAGGGGAAGTGACCGCGAGATCCTCCGGTGCAGGGAAGCCGGTCTTGTGGGCATAGGGGAGATTTTTCCCCAGGGACAAAACCTCGACATTGCGGACATAAGGCAAACCTGGCGGCTCGCGGGAGCAGCCCATGAGCTTGATATGTTCCTTTTGTTCCATTCTGCGGAGCCGGTAGGCCATGACTATGCCGGCAAAGGCAATGTCGGCCCCAGGGAGGCTGCGGAATTCTGTATCCACCATCCCGAGACCCGGGTGATCTTTGCCCATTTCGGCGGCGGGTTATGGATGTACGAGCTCATGCCCGAGATGAAGCTCTATCTCTCCAACGCCCGGTATGATTCCGCCGCGTGGCCCTGGCTCTACGAGCCGGCAGTTTTTTCCGCCATGGCTGCCGCCGGGGTGGGGGATAAGATTCTCTACGGTTCCGACTTTCCCATTCTCTCCTTTCCCCGATACAAAAAACTCCTTGATGCTTCCGGCGCCTCCGATGAGGCCGGAGCTCAATTTCTTTCCGGAAACGCCCTTTCTTTTCTCAGAGAAGACCACCCCCTTTCATAGGCTGATTCATGCCCTCATGCTTCTGCTGAATAGAAGACAGCTGCTCTGATCTCTTGTCCGGGCGGAGGAGGGCTATTTACGAAAATAAAGATGGATACTATACTGCAAATAATGAATATAGAATAAGGTGGGTCATTAGGGTTGTATCCAGAGAGTATTGTGAGCAGAGAGGGTGGGTAAAATGGCAACCAGAAAGGCATCAGGCGCTTTCCTGTCCCTTTTTATTCTCCTGGGCTTCCTTGTCCTTTCGCTTTTTTCACGGCACGCAGAAGGGGCGATCTTCCGTGTAACCCAGAACGGGGCCGGGCTGCGCGACGGCTCGTCGTGGACAAATGCATGTGACGCAGGGAGATTCCCGCAGCTTCTCTCAGGCGCAACCCCGGGAACGGAGATATGGATAGCCGAAGGGAGATACAGGCCGGGCAGTCCGAACCGCCCCTATTCAGCGTTCATACTTCCTCCGGGTGTATCCTTGTACGGAGGTTTTGCAGGAAATGAAGTTTCGGTGGAGCAGAGGGATCCCCTTGCTCACGTCTCAGTTCTTACCGGGGATCTGAGCCTTGATGACACTGTCAATTCCCATGGGGTGACGGAAAGGGTCGAAGATATAGTAGGTCAGAACAGCTATACGGTAATACGATGCGAGGGCGAACCGAGGGAAGGGGATGTTTCCATACCGGCTCCCGAAAGACCCCAGTCGGTCATCGACGGACTGGTTATTACCGGCGGGAATTCGGAGGTGATATGTTACGCATCCCTCCACGGAGAGTCCCCGATAAAAGCAGAGGATCCGGTAATCCAGACCGGGGGCCTTCACATAGAGAACGCACGGGTAGAAGTCCGGCAAACCTCCTTTACCGGGAACCAGGGGTTTAGGGGAGGAGCGGTATGGAACGCGTCAGGCGTAACCCGTATCCAGAAATGCACTTTTTCCGCGAACAGGGCCATTATGAGCGGTGGCAGCATCTATAACTGGACAAACGTCGGGGGAACTGGTGTTGCAGCTGAAAGTGAAATGACCATCACAGAAAGCCTTTTCTCTTCCAACAATGCCAGGGATGACGGAGGCGCCATTGACAACCATTTCAGTGAAGTTTCCGTCAGGAGGTGTACCTTTTCCGAAAATACCGCCGGAAACGGAGGCGGCATTCGTAATTACCAGGGAAAAATGACTGTAGAAGCCTGTACTTTCTCAGGCAATGCGGCAGTGGGCGACTTTTACAGAAGCGACATTCGCGGCGGAGGAATTTACAATCAGGGCTCCAATACAGACGCAGTGATTGTTAACTGCACATTCTATGGAAACAGCGCAGATTTCGGCGGAGGGGCGGCGAATTGGGGGAAGATGCTGCTGATAAACTCCACGCTTTCCGAAAACTCAGCAGCTCACGGAGAGGAACTGGCCGACGGAAAGGATTATCTCACGGAGGTTGTGAACTGCATCTTGTGGCACGGATATCCGGGAGATGAAATTTATACGGATCAATCATATCCCGTCGATGTGAGGTATTCCATTATTAAAGGAGGATACCCCGGAGAAGGCAACCTCGATGTATCCCCCCTTCTGGGAACACCTTCCTGGAACGGAGGCCCCACGAGGACCTGCGCACTTCTGCCCGGCAGCCCGGCCATCGACAGCGGAACATCTTCAGGAGCCCCGGTCACTGACCAGAGAGGTATCCAGCGTCCCCAGAAAAGCGGGTTCGACCGCGGAGCCTACGAGGTTTCGGTCCGGAAATTTCTCGTGATGAGAGCCCCCTTTCCCGGTGTGTTCAGATTCAGTACAGCCACCGAGCAATTCGAGAGCGGAGAGGGTACGGCATGGGGATTCCCGGAAGGGATTCCTGTCACGGTAACTTTCCTCCCCCAAGCGGGAAAAAGACTGAAGGATGTTCTGGTGGACAGGCGTTCAGTCGGAGCTGTTTCTTCCTATACATTTCCGAACCTGGACCGGGACCATGAGATTGAAACCGTGTTTATGGAAACCCTGTCCTCCTCCGGTGGGGGCGGGTGTTCCGCCGGCAGCGGATTCTTCTCTTTTCTGCTGCTGATTCCCCTGCTGCTCATCGGCAGGAGAAGGTGAACCGGGGGGCCTGTCCCGTCACCCTTTCATGACTGCAAGAGGCCGGAGACGGGCCACTTTCCGGGCGAGGCCCGCACCGTGGACAACTTCCACCACCGCGGAAACGTCCTTGTAGGCTTCCGGGGCTTCTTCTCCCAGTGTTCCGGCCTTTTCGGCCATGACGGATATGCCTTTGGCGGAGAGTTCCTTCGGTATATTCCTTCCTGAGGTTCTCCGTATGGCTTCGTTCCTCCCGAGCACCCTTCCTGCGCCGTGGCACGCCGACCCGAAGGTTTCCCTTTCCGCCCCCGGTGTCCCTTCCAGGACATAGCTTGCCGTGCCCATGCTTCCGGGGATCAGCACGGGAAGCCCGTTGAATGCCCTGGTGGCCCCTTTCCTGTGAACGCAGAGCTGTCTCTTTTTTCCTTCCCAGACATGGTTTTCCATGGATGCAAGGTTGTGGCTCACATCGTAGACGGTGGTGAGTTTTTCCCCTGGAAAGAACCCGGCAAAGACGTCCCGTACGGCTTCAGCAATAGCCTGGCGGTTGGCCGCGGCGAAATTCGCCGCGGCTTTCATGGCCCCGAGATATTGCCGCCCTTCCTGTGAGTCCACGGGGGCGCAGCAAAGCTGCCGGTCAGGCACGGCGATCCCGTACTTCGTCATGGCTCCCCGCATGACCTTCAGGTAATCATCGCATACCTGGTGCCCAAGCCCCCGGCTTCCGCAGTGGATCATCACGGCGATGCATCCTTTGGAAAGCCCCATGGAGGCTGCTTTTTCGGGGAGGAACAGTTCCTCCGTTTCCTGAACCTCGATAAAGTGATTGCCTGAACCCAGGGTGCCGAGCTGCCCTTTGCCCCGTTCCTTTGCCCGCGGAGAAACGGCGCCCGGCTCGGCCCCCACGAGGCATCCCCCTTCCTCCGTCCGCCGGATGTCGCCTTCCGTTCCCCTGCCGGAGCGGACGACTCTGACAGCTCCTTCCTCAAGGATCCTGTCCAGTTCCTTCACGCCGAGGGAATCCTTCACGGATCCGACGCCGCATGGGACGGCGGAGAAGAGGGCGGCCAGCACCCGATCAGCATTGGGACGGAATTCTTCCGCCGGAATTTTTGAGGCGAGGAGCCTGACGCCGCAGGAAATGTCGTACCCCACTCCTCCGGGGGATATGATCCCGCCGGAGACGTCGAAGGCCGCCACTCCGCCGATGGGGAAGCCATACCCCTGGTGGATGTCCGGCATGGCCATGCTGTACCCCACAATACCGGGCAGGCAGGCCACATTGGCCACCTGGGAGAGCACGTCTTCTCCCTTGAGAATGGATTCTATGTAGTCATCGGCGAAAATGAGCCCCGGAACGGCCATTCCCGGCACGGCGCCGGGGTCGAGAACAAGACGCCACTGGTCGATACGCCTGAGAAAACTGTTCAATTTGTTCACCTCGCTGTCAGAGATCGAGGATCATCCTCAGAAAAGGACGGGGAGAAGTACGGAGTACGAGCCCTCCGTACGTGGCGGCCTTGACGGAGAGAACCCGGCCGTTGAGGGGGACGGTTCTTCCCGAGGCAGCAATGGCTGGGGGGGAGAGGGACACAGTGACCTTCACGGGGAGAAAAAATACCGACCGCGTCTCCGCCAGGAAGAGCAGTTCGTTGAGCCAGGAGACTGCCAGTTCTTCTCCGTCTGGTGAGGAAAGAAAGAGTTCGCTTTTTTCCCCTGATCCGGGGAAATCCCCGGGTGTCAGTCCAGCGGCAAGGAAAAGGAACGCTTCGGCGGCGTCGAGGAAAACCTCGGCCAGGGTGTCAGCCTCCGCCTCGAATCCGGCATCCGCGGTATGTTCCAGCAGTCTCCAGGCCATGGCCTCCCCAGCCTCCTTTTCTACGGATATCCTTTGATCCTTAATGTTACCACGGAGAGGAACAGAGGACTTGACAAAGGTTAGATGTCGAACTATTATTATGTCCATGGAAAAAACACAACAGATTATCCGCCGCATAGGCGGAATTCACGATTCAATACACCGTTTTATCTCCGGATATATTGAGCAATGCGAGAAGGAATGCCTTGTTCCCTCCCACGGAGAACTTCTCACAGCCCTTTTTTCAGGGAGGGAATTCACCATGGGCGACCTCGCCCGGGAGATCCGGAAAACAAAGCCCACGGTGACGGTGCTTGTCGAGAAGCTTGTCCGCTGCGGGTACGTTATCAGGGAACGGGATGCCCGGGACGGGCGAATTTCCTATATCCGGCTCACCGAAAAAGGCTGGGGGCTGAAACCTGTTCTTGAGGATACTTTGAGTTCCCTTGAAATGAGACTTTTTTCAGGTTTTACTGTGCAGGAAAAAAACAATCTGGAGGAAATGCTGTTCCGGATTGAAGAAAATTCGAAGGAGGAGAAGAGAATATGAAGGATTTTTTTGCGGCGGTGAAGGACCGGAGGACCTACTACGGCATTTCCAAGGCGAGCCCCGTTTCTGACGACAGGATAAAGGAGATAGTTCATTTCGCGGTGAAGCATGTTCCCTCGGCGTTCAATTCCCAGAGCGGGAGAGCGGTGCTTCTCCTCGGAAAATCCAGCGACGATTTCTGGTCCATGGTGAAGGAGTCCCTCAGGAAGATCGTGCCTGCGGACAAGTTCGCCCCCACTGAGGAAAAGATCGACGGGTTCGGAAGCGGCTACGGTACAGTGCTCTTCTTCGAGGACTCACGGCCCGTAAAAAATCTCCAGGAGCAGTTCCCAGCCTATGCCGCTCATTTCCCCGTGTGGTCCGATCATTCGTCGGGAATGCTTCAGTATATTGTCTGGGCCGGGCTGGAGTCAGAGGGATTCGGTGCCTCGCTCCAGCATTACGCTCCAGTGGTGGAAGATGATGTCAGGAAGAAATGGGACATCCCCGCCCAGTGGAGGCTGATAGCCCAGATGCCCTTCGGCGTTCCCGTCGCCGGCCCCGGTGAAAAGGAGTTCCTCCCCCTGGAAGACCGGGTCTGGATCCGGGAGTGAAGGGACCGGAAATTTGAAAAGCCCCGCGTCTTCAAAGACGCGGGGCTTTCGCCATTCAGGCCCGGAAGACTTCTCCCAGGGCGGACTGAAGGGCTTCCCGCACATTTTTCTCGTTGCCCCTGAGGCTGAAGGTGAGCTTCTCTCCGGTGTGCTCCACTGCAAGGCTGCATTCGAACACATCCATCTCCTGATTTTTGTCATATACGAGTTTTTTGATTATCCGGACGGAGCGGAGCCGGCCGAGAGGTATGGCAATGCTCTCCTTTCCCCTGGCGGCTATTTCTTCCACCGGCATGTCCCAATAATTCCTGACATAGTCGTACCCCGAAGAAAGAACAGCTCCCCAGCGGCCGAAGAATCCCTTCCCTTCGGCTTTTGCCTTTGCCGCCGCTTCTTTCGCGAAGGCCGAGGCTTCCTTCGGGTCTTCGTGGACGAAGAGCATTCTTTCATCCGTAACGACGAGGGTGTAGGCGGTGTGGCTGAACCAGCCCGTTTTTCTGCTCAGCGACGGTATAACTGCCCGCACGTTCTCTTCGCTCATGGAGATCCCTCCCGGAAAAAATATTCTTTTACCTTACCCTAAAGTGCCTGAAACCGCCAGGGAATTCTTGACTTGGCGGCCGAAAGGCTCATAATGACGGGAAATCGTTGACGGCTGAGTTCGGGGCAGAGGAGGATGGGCATGGAACGGAACGGAGAAGCGAGAAGAATCACATTTCTGGGGCTTGTAATCAATGTTTTTCTGACAACCGCAAAATATCTCGCAGGAATTTTCGGCCGGAGCGCCGCCATGATCGCCGACGCAACCCACTCGCTGTCCGACCTGCTGACCGATCTCGTGGTGTTCTTCGGGCTCTCGGCGGCGGGAAAACCTGCCGATTCCCGCCATCCCTACGGCCACGGCAAGATTGAGGCCGTCCTTTCGGCCGTGTGCGGCATTTCCCTTCTCCTTGCGGCGGGAGGAATCTTCTTCTCGGGAGCGGCCCGGATATGGTCCCTCCTGTTCAGGGGCGCGGAAACAGCCGGTCCCGGCATAATCGCCCTGGCAGCCGCTGGAGTATCCGTGCTGCTGAAAGAATGGCTTTTTCGCTACACCATCGAGGGAGGGCGGCGTCTCCAGAGCAGTGCCCTGATCGCCAAGGCATGGGACCACCGCTCCGATGCCCTCTCTTCGGTGGGCACCCTTGCGGGAATTGCCGGGGCCTTTTTCGGCGGGGAACGGTGGCAAATTCTCGACCCCCTGGCTGCCCTGGTGGTGAGCGTCTTCATCGTGACTGCGGCCCTTCCCATCCTGAGGGACAGCCTTGACGAGCTCATCGAGGCTGCCCTTCCCGGGGAGCTGGAAAAAAAACTCCAGTCGGTCATCGTTTCCGTTCCGGGGGTTCGTTCTTTCCACAAGCTGAAGACCCGGAGGATTGGAAGCTCCATCGCCGTGGACGTACATATACAGATGAACGGGTCCCTGTCCCTGGACGAAGCCCATGAAATTTCCCGGAAGGTTGAGCGGGAGATCTGGGAGCTTTTCGGTCGCGACGCCCATATTTCCCTCCACATGGAACCCGTCTCGCCGGCGGCTGCCCGGTGAGTTTTACAATTCGCCTTCTCCGTGCAAAAATAGAACGGATCAACAGGTGTTCATTCCAATTACCGCCAAGCAAAGGAGCGTTTTGAATTGATGGAAAGCCAGTCCGCGAAAGGGCCTCATTTTATTGAACAGATTATCCTGGACGACCTGAAAAACGGTGTGGTGAAGGAAATCCGCACCCGTTTTCCTCCGGAGCCGAACGGATACCTCCACATCGGTCACGCCAAGTCCATCTGCCTGAACTTCGGCCTCGCGGAGCAGTTCGGGGGAACGTGCAATCTCCGCTTCGACGACACGAACCCGGCCAAGGAAGAGACGGAATACGTGGAGTCCATCATGCGTGACGTCCAGTGGCTCGGTTTCCGGTGGCACAGGCTGTGCTTCGCCTCCGATTACTTCCACCGGTTCTACGAGTGGGCCCTCGAGCTGATTCATGCCGGGAAGGCCTACGTGGACCACCAGTCCGCCGACGATATTCGTGAGACCCGGGGAACCCTCACGGCCCCCGGCAAAGAGTCTCCCTACAGGAACCGCACTGCGGACGAAAACCTCGCCCTTTTCGAAAGCATGAAAAGAGGAGAACTCGAGGACGGTACCTGCGTCCTCAGGGCGAAGATCGACATGGGGCACCCCAACCTCAACATGAGGGACCCGGTGCTGTACCGGATTCTTCACAGGCACCACTTCCGGTCCGGTGACGAGTGGTGCATCTACCCCATGTATGACTTTGCCCACGGCTACGAGGATGCCATCGAGGGCGTAACCCATTCCATCTGCACCCTCGAGTTCGAGGATCACAGGCCCCTTTACGAGTGGCTGCTGGACAATGTTTCCGTTCCATGCAAGCCGAGGCAGTTCGAGTTCGCCCGGCTGAACCTCACCTATACGGTGATGAGCAAGCGCCTCCTGCTCACCCTGGTCAACGAGAAGATAGTCTCCGGCTGGGATGATCCGAGGATGCCCACCATCAGCGGAATTCGCAGGAGAGGATACACTCCCTCGGCTCTCCGCAGGTTCTGCCAGGAAATCGGCGTTTCAAAGTCCAACAGCATGGTGGATATCGAGTTTCTTCAGTACATCATCCGGGAGGAGCTGAACCTGGAGGCCCGGCGGGCCATGGCGGTCCTCGATCCCCTGAAGGTGGTCATAGAAAACTACCCTGAAGGACAGACCGAGATGCTCGACGCGGAGAACAACCCGGAAAGGCCGGAGGACGGAACACGGCAGATTCCCTTCTCCCGGGAGATTTACATTGAACGGGACGATTTCATGGAAAACCCGCCGAAGAAATTTTTCCGTCTTTCTCCGGGCATGGAAGTGCGGCTGAAGCATGCCTACCTGATCACCTGCACCGAAGTTGTCAGGAACGGGGATGGAGAGATCACAGAACTTCGCTGCACCTACGATCCTTTGAGCCGCGGAGGGGAGGCTCCCGACGGAAGGCGGGTTAAAGGCACCCTTCACTGGGTTTCGGTTCCTCACGCCGTGAAGGCCGAAGTGCGCCTGTACGACAACCTGTTCACCCTGCGGGATATGTCCGCCATGGAGGAGGGCAAGACCTTCAGGGATTACCTGAATCCCGGTTCCCTGAAAGTGCTGGAGAACTGCTTCGTCGAGCCCGGGCTCGCGGAGACGGGACCGCTGGAGAAGTTTCAGTTTCTGCGGCAGGGATATTTTTGTGCTGACCCGGATTCCACCCCGGAAAGGCCCGTGTTCAACCGGACCGTCGCCCTGAAGGATTCCTGGGCGAAGGAAGTCCGGAAGGAACAGGCAAACTGACCGCGGGGAGGGGAGAACCCCCTCCCTTTTTTCTTTCCCGCCGTTTCCCTGCACTGTTCCGCTCCAATTCCCTTTTTCCTGGTTCTTCTTCATTACTTTATTTGTCCCGGGGAATATTCCCTTTTCTTTGTCCTTTTTTACCGAGAAGTGCTGAGAAGTTGAAGGAAGGGAAGTGCTACAATAAAAAAAGGTTTTCTATGCGGTTCCCTATGGGAAATCTTCGGAAATGCGCAGAGGAGGTTCGCCCGATATGGTTGATTACGACGAAAAGGGTTTTTCCCCCAGCGGAGGGAATAATGGAAGAAAATGCCCCGAGTGCGGCGAAGAGGTGAGCGGAAGGTTTCGCTTTTGCCCGGCCTGCGGAACGGCGATCCCTGAGGTGCCTGCCAATGTTCCCCTTCGCCCCCGGGCGGCAGTGTCCCGGCAGGAGCCGGTTTCCAGGGAACAGTTCGTCCCGAGGCATGGCGGTGCCAGGTTCGCGGAGAATGGAAGCGAACCGGAGCAGGGGAGACGGTTCCGGACTAATGCCGACAAGACGGAGGCAAGCTTCCGGGAGTTCAACGCCGTGGCCAGTTCGAGGCGCAGGAAGGACGACCGGAAGAGTGCCCTCCCCCTTATCATGATCCTTCTTGTCTTTTTGGTTTCCATCGGCGGTGGGGTGTACTGGTTCCTGCGGCAGGCGGAGGATTTGCCCTGGGACAGTGCCGTAGTGCAGAAGCCGGAGAAAACTCCCCCCGCGTCAGGCCCGGCCCCGGAGCAGCTTTCACCTGCCGGCGCTCCCACGGCTGAAAATCCCGGGGGCACTGCCGCGGTCCCGGGAGAGGCAGCGCAGCCGGCTGTCCCGGCAACTTCCACTCCTGTGCCTGTCGCATCTGCCGTTCCCGGTGAAATTCCCGAGGTCACCGGGCCTACCCGGGGAATTGTCATCGGCTCCAGCGTCAATCTCCGCGGTTCCCACACCATCGAAAGCCCTGTGGTGGGGAGGGTTTCCGCCGGAAACCGGCTGGAGGTTGCCGAATCCTGGACTCCTGACGACAGTGCCGAAGCGGTAACTCTCGCGGACGTGGAGTTGACCGCACCGGACGGAAAGAAAGTCAAGGTTGCACGGGGGAAAGGCGTTACAGTGACCGGTCTTCCCGACGCTTCAGGGATGGTGAACGTCATCCTGCCCGAGGACAGGAACAAGGTGGTCTACAGTGTATCCTCCAAGTCATTGAGCGATCCCCAGGCTTGGCCCTGGTACAGGGTGAAGCCCCAGGGAGGCGGAAAGGAAGGCTGGATTTTCGGCAAATTCCTGACCGTGCTGGATACCCGGGAAGAATCGCTGTCCGTGCTGTACCTTGACAGCGCCCTCACCTCCTATGGCACCACGAAGGAGCAGGTCCAGGAGGTACTGGGAAAACCCCAGAAAACTTCATCCCGCAAGGTAAAGGCTTCCGGGGGCGAGGGCACCGAAACAACCCTCACCTTCAGCGGGGGAACCTTTGTGGTCTACGAAGGCCCGGGCGGTCCCGAAGTGAAGAAGATCACCCTTACCTCGGCGAAGCATCCCCTTGACGGGGGCCTTGCTGTGGGAATGGAGAGGCGGCAGGTCCTCTCGCTCCTGGGCCACCCCAACGATCTCGAAAAGGGAGAAGAAATCTACAGGGCAAACAAGACCGCCGGCATAAGGATCAAGTACGAAAACTACAGGGTGAAATCTGTGACCGCCGGGGTGCTCAATTGACAGACCTTTCGACAATGTCGGTCCCGCCCGTTCCCGGAACTTCCTTCTTTCCCGTGAGCAGGGAAGAAATGGAGGCAAGAGGATGGGCGGGGCTTGATTTCCTTCTGATCAGCGGAGATGCTTACGTGGACCACCCGAGCTTCGGCCCGGCTGTCATCGCCAGGGTTCTCGAGAGCAGGGGATTCAGGGTGGGCATTCTCCCCCAGCCTGACTGGAGAAGCAGGGATTCCTTCCTCGCCATGGGCAGGCCCCGGCTTGCCGCCCTGGTAACCGCCGGAAACCTGGATTCCATGCTCAACAGGTTTACCGCTTCGAAAAAAAGCCGGAGCAGCGACAGCTATTCCCCGGGAGGGAAGGCCGGGCTGCGTCCCGACAGGGCCACCATTGTCTACGGCAGCCGGGTGCGGGAATGCTGGAAGGATCTCCCCCTGATCATCGGCGGAGTGGAAGCGAGCCTCCGACGGTTTGCCCATTACGATTACTGGTCCGATGAAGTCCGCCGCTCCATACTGGTGGACAGCGGGGCGGACCTCCTGGTCTATGGAATGGGCGAGAAGCAGATCGCTGAGATAGCCGCCCTGCTGGAACGGGGAGTACCTGTGGAAAAGATCCGCTCCGTCCGGGGAACCATGTACCGGACCGCCGCGCTTCCCGAAGATGGGAGGACGGTGGAGGTGCCTTCATGGGAGGATGTCTCCGCTGACAAAAGGAAATTCGCCGAGGCCTTCAGGCTCCAGTATCCTGAGCAGGATCCCTTCCACGGGAGAGCGGTCGCCCAGCGCTTCGGGACCGTCTGGACCATCCAGAACCCTCCTCCCCGTCCTCTGACAATGGATGAAATGGACGGGATTTACGGCTATCCCTATACCAGGACCTACCATCCCATGTACGAGAAGGACGGAGGCGTGCCCGCCATCGAGGAAGTCCGCTTCAGTCTCACCAGCCACAGGGGGTGTTTCGGGAGCTGTTCGTTCTGCGCCATCCACTACCACCAGGGAAGAATCATCCAGGCCAGAAGCCACGGTTCCCTGGTGGAAGAAGCCCGGCTCCTCACCACGCTGCCCGATTTCAAGGGGTATATTCATGACGTGGGAGGCCCCACGGCAAACTTCCGGATTCCTTCCTGCGACGACCAGCTTGTCCGGGGCACCTGCAGGGGTCGCCAGTGCCTGTTCCCCACTCCTTGCCCGAAACTCCGGGCGGATCACAGCGACTACCTTGAACTGCTCGGAAAGCTCAGGGCCCTCCCGGGAGTGAAGAAGGTCTTCATCAGGTCGGGAATCCGCTTTGACTACCTCATGGCGGACAAAAAAACGCCGTTCCTGGAAGAGCTCTGCGCCCATCACGTGAGCGGACAGCTCAAGGTGGCGCCGGAGCACGTGTCGCCGGGCGTCCTGTCCGTCATGGGAAAGCCCGGATGCGAAGTGTACGGGAAGTTCATGGAGGCGTACGCCGAGGTGAACAGGAAGCTGGGGAAGAAGCAGTATCTTGTCCCCTACTTCATTTCTTCCCACCCGGGAGCGGATCTGAAGGATGCTGTGCAACTCGCGGAGTTTCTGCGGGACATCAGGTTCCAGCCCGAACAGGTCCAGGATTTCATTCCCACGCCCGGAAGCCTGTCCACATGCATTTATTACACGGGAATCGACCCGTTTTCAGGGAAGAAGGTCCACGTACCGAAGGACAGAAATGAACGCAAAATGCAGCGGGCTCTCCTGCAGTACCGGGAGCCGAAAAACAGGGAGACCGTCATCAGTGCCCTGAAGGCTGCCGGGAGGCCGGACCTCGTCGGTGAAGGGCCCCGCTGCCTTGTTCGGGAGCAGCATAAAGAAACCCGCCGGGGAAGGGAATCCTCTCCGGCGGACAGCTCTGGAAAAAGGAAACGGGGGGGAAAGTCTACGGCTTCTCCCCGGCAGGGAGGCGGCCGGAAAGAGCCCTCGCGAGGGCCGGGCCGGTCTCCGTCAGAAGGACGGCGGCCAGGATAAGGGCGCAGCCCGCAGCCATCCTCGAGGTGAATATCTCTCCCATGAAATAGATTCCCGCAAAGGCGCCGAAGACCGACTCCAGGCTCAGTATTATCGCCGTGTGGGTTGAGGGTGTGAATTTCTGGGCCACGTTCTGTACGGCGAAGGCGAAAACGGTGCAGAAGAGCACTGTGAAGGCGATGCTCCACAGGCCGGACCCGCCGTTGAAGCCGGGCCATGTCTCGAAGGCCAGGGCGAAGGGAAGGCTGAGGAGCCCCACCATGAAGATCTGGATAATGGCCAGGATTACGGGGTCGGTCTTTGCGGCGAAGTGTTCAATTGCCAGTATGTGGCAGGCGAAGAAGACAGCGCAGACCAGCGTAAGGGTGTCTCCGGCGCCGACGGCAAGTCCCTCCTGAAGGGTGAGCATTGCCATGCCCGAAAGGCAGACGGCCGACGCGACGAAGGAGAGCAGACCGGGAAACCGCTTCCTGAAGACCCATGAGAGCAGTGGAACGATGACCACGTAGGTGGCTGTGAGAAAGGCCTGCTTTCCCGGCGTTGTGTAGTTGAGGCCGAGAGTCTGGGTGGAAAACCCGAGAAAGAGAAAGACCCCGATGAGCACTCCCGCCTTGATGTCCGCGGTGGATACTCCGGCGAGCCTCTTCCGGAACAGTGCAGCCATGAGGGCCGCCCCGGAACCGAAGCGGAGCACGAGCAGCCAGAAGGTCGGGTAGCTTTCGAGAGCATCCTTCATAGCCACGAAGCCGAGCCCCCAGAAGAGGGCGACGAGCATCAGGGAAAAATCCGCGAGAAACGTTTTCAAACCTGCAGAAAAAACCATGTTTTTCACTCCCGTTGGAAATAGCTCGGGAGAGTATACCACTTTCCGGGCCTGTTTATAAGGAAGTTTTTCAATTCGTTTACATTTTGTGAGGATATTAACTTTCATTTACAATGGATCGAACCGTAGTATAATGTATCCGATGTTTTTTCACTCTCCGGATTTCCGGAATTCCATTCGGAATGTTCAAAATTCAAGGCGGGAGGTGGAGTATGTGTTCATTTTCGTAGTCTCCTTTCTGATGTACCTTCTCCTTGTCTGGTCGGGAGGGGCCATACCCATGATCGAAGTGCTTATCGCACTGATCCTGGCGTCTGTCATCACTGTGGCCTTCCGTTCCTGGCACAAGGGAAGGAAAATCAGCATGAGGGGACTGGACCCAAAAAGGTGGTTCGGATTTTTCCACTACCTGTTCGGGCCCTTTGCGGTCGGGTTGGCCAAGGCCAACATCGACGTGGCGAAAAGGGTCATAACGGGGGATATCCGGCCCGGAATCGTCAAGGTGAACCCCGGCCTGACGACCGATGTCGCCAGGACCATGCTGGCGGATTCCATAACCCTTACCCCGGGAACACTCACCGTGGACGTTGACGAGGAGGGAGCTTTCTACATCCACTGGATCTATGTGGAGGATGAAAATCCCACCGAAGAGCAGCTCTACGGAACATTTGGCCATTGGGCGAGGAGGTTGGCGGAGTGACAAACCTGATCTTTATGTTCGCTGCGGCGTTCAGCGGCCTTCTGGCCGTAGCGGTGCTGGGGCGTCTCGTAGCCGGTCCCACCGTTGCCGACAGGGCAGTGGCCCTGGATACCATGAACACCCTGGTGGTCGGGCTGATGATGATCCTCGCGGCGGTCTACGATTCGGTAGTAATGGTTGACGTGGCCATAGTCTATGCCGGGCTTTCCTTTGTCGGGACCATGTTCATCGCCCGGTTCATCGAAGGGGAGGTGTGAGGGGATGTTTCTTATCGTTGGAATCCTCATCCTCATCGGCCTTGGCTTCAATGCGCTGGGAGCTTTTTCCCTCTACAGGTTCCCCGATGTCTACACGAGACTTCACGGCGCCACGAAGTGTACCACCTTCGGGACGCTTTTCACCATGTTCGCGGTGGTTGCGTACTCTCTCGGCAAGCTTGTCTCCACGGGGGAGGCCCGTTTCGGAGTCTTTATCATTCACGGCGCCGTGGCAGCCCTTGTCCTTCTTATTACCAATGCCACCGGTGCCCACGCTATAGCCCGCGCCGCCCACAGGAGCGGTATTTTCCCTGCCCTTGCAGTGGTTGACCGCCTGGAAGAAAAAGAAGAAGCGAAAGGAGGCTCGTCCAGATGAACAACATGCTGCACCTGCTGGTACTGACTCTCCTGGTGCTGTCCGCCTTCTTTGCCCTCTGGTTCAAGGACCTCATTTCATCGGTGATTGCCCTTGCTGTGTTCAGCGTTATGACCGCCCTGGAATTCTATATCCTCCAGGCTCCTGACGTAGCCATTGCCGAGGCCGCCATCGGAGCCGGCCTGAGCACCGCCATCTTCATCATCGCCATCAGGGCCTGCGGAAAGGTCAAGAAGAGCGACGGAGGTGACGGAAGATGAAGAAGATCATTTTCATCGTCTCGGCGATTATCCTCGGAGCCCTGGTGGTGGGAGCGGTGGACAACATACGCCCCTTCGGGGAGCCCGGCGCGGCGCCCATGGACGACCATTTCATCGCCAGGGCACTTACGGAAAGATCATCGGAAAACGTGGTGACCTCCATCGTTTTCGACTACAGGGGTTTTGACACCATAGGAGAAGCGGCGGTTCTCTTCACGGCCCTTTGCGCCATTACCGCCCTCTTCCGTGAAGGGAGGAAAAAGCAGTGAGGCCGCTTTCTGTCGTCGTCAGAACCGGCTGCGACCTTTTCGCCTGGTTCCTGATCGTCTTCGGCGCGAGCGTTATCATCCACGGTGACGTCACCCCCGGGGGAGGATTCCAGGGAGGAGCCGTGGCAGCCACCTTTATCACCCTGCTCCTTGTCGCCTACGGCGGAAAGAAGGTTTTTTCGTGGGTCAGGATGGGGATCTTCAACGGCATGCTCCTTTTCGGCCTCATGGCCTTTTTCCTTCTCGGCCTCATGGGGTTCCCCAATGCCTTCCTCTACAACTTCCTGGCCATTCCCCACGAAGTAGTCCAGGCTACCGGACACGGTGTGATTCCCCCGTCGGGCACCATCGCCCTCATGGACATTGCCGTCGGTATCGAGGTGGCGGGAGCTCTTTCCATTATCGTGCTTTCCATGTTCAGAGGCATCCGGCTTTTCCGTGAGGGGCCTATGGAGGAGGAATCAGGCCATGATCGGTAACGCACCGTTTTTCGTCGTCGGAGTTCTTTTCCTTATGGGACTCGTGGGCATTTTTATGTCGAAGAATCTCATCAAGATCGCCATCGCCGTGAGCATCCTCGGAAGCGCCGTCAACATCTTCCTGGTCGCTCTCGGGTATCGCGCGGGAGGGACGATCCCCGTCCATTTCCTGGCCGGAGAGGGTACCACCATGGTCCTCCCCACGCCCCAGGCAATGACCCTGACCGCCATCGTCATCGCCCTTGCGACCACGGCCCTTCTGCTGTCGCTAATCATGCTCGTCTGGCGCCATTACGGAACCCTTGACGTGGACGAGATCCGGAGGTTGAGAGGATGAACTGGAACGAACATCTTCCTGCGCTGCTTCTGATTATTCCTCTCTTCGGCGCCTTCCTCGCGCCGGTCTGCTCCATGGGAGGAAAACTGGCCCGGAACATCCTGCTTGTGGCAGCGACCTTCCTCACGCTGCTGGTAGCCTTCCTGCTCTGGAGGAGCGTCCTCGCCAGCGGGATTCAGTATTATGTCATGGGCGGCGAGAGCTTCAGGCTCGCCCTTCCGTCGGGAATGGCCCTTCCGGTGAGAATCATTCTCGAAGTTGACGCCTTCAGCGCTTTCATGGTTCTGTGCGGCGCCATCGCATCATTTGCAGGAGCACTCTTCTCGGTGAACTACATGAGCAGGTTCTCCGGTCTGAGCCGTTTCGCATCTCTTTACCTTCTGCTCACCACGGGCATGCTGGGAATGATGGTGACGGGCGACATGTTCAACTTCTTCATCTTCATCGAGATTTCGTCCATAGCCTCCTTCGGACTGATCGCCTTCTGGAGGGACAAGCCGTCGGCCATCGAGGCGAGTTTCAAGTACGCCCTGATCTCCCAGGTCGGGTCCATGATGATCCTCATCGCCGCCGGTTCCCTCTACGGGAAGTACAATGCCCTGAACATGGCGGCCCTGGGAAGCGTCCTGACCATGGGGACCATGGAAAAGCTCGCCCTTGTTTTCCTGGTGGGATCCCTTGCCATGAAGTGCGGCACCTTCCCCATGCATATGTGGCTTCCCGATGCCTATGCGGAAGCTCCCACGGGTGTGACATGCCTGCTGGTGGCGGTGAGCCAGGCATCGCTCTACGGCCTGATGAGAGTCTGCTTCTCCATCTACGGAGTGGCCATGGGCAGCACCTTCGTTCCCTGGATGATCATCATCTTCGGCCTCGCGTCCATGTTCTTCGGCGTCACCATGGCGGTGGTGCAGCATGAGATCAAGAGGCTGATAGGCTACCATTCCGTCTCCCAGGTCGGCTACATGCTCCTCGGCCTCGGAGTGGGCATGCTCGTCCTCGGCGACCCCCGCGGCATGGCAGACTTCGGCTTCACCGCCATCAAGGGCGGCGTGTTCCATATCTTCAACTACACCATGTACAAGGCCCTGCTGTTCCTCGCTGCAGGCGCGGTCTATTACGCCACCGGCAAGAGAGACCTCAACGATCTCGGTGGTCTTGCCAGAAAGATGCCCTATACGACCTTCATGTTCGTCATAGCCGCGGCGGCCATCTCCGGACTTCCCCCCTTCAACGGGTTCGTGTCCAAGCTGCTCATCTACGAGTCTTCCTTCGCCGTGCATCCTTCACTCGCAGTGGTGGCTCTCGTGACCTCCGTCCTTACCCTGGCATCCTTCGTCAAGGTCTTCCAGACGGCGTTCCTCGGTCCCGAGAAGAACAGCCTGCTCCACGTCCGGGAAGTTCCTCCCGCCATGCTCGCAGGAATGGCGGTTCTTACGGTCGCCGTTCTCGGTGCCACTCTGTTCCCCTCCTGGACTCTATCCAACCTTGTGGAGCCTGCGGCCAGGGCCCTTGTTGACCAGAGCGGATACATCGGCGCCATCATGGGAGGTGGAATGTGATGGGAAAGGTCTATACCGGATTCGGCTACTGGGACGTAGGGGCGTGGATTCTCTTCTTCGCCGTGGCGGCCTTCTACATTCTCTGGCTGCGCGCCCAGGGCAGGTCCGATTTTAAAAAAGGCACCGACCAGGATGAAATCTACTGGTCAGGAAACGAGGTCCCCGAGGACGGAGCGGAACTATCCGTTCCTGCTTCCTCCGCATACTGGGGCTTCAGGAAGGCCCTTGAGCCGTTTTACAAAGGGCTTCTCGGAATGCACACAGGCATAGCGACTGACATGGTTGGGTATTACGTCCTTTCCGTCGCGTTCATGGCCGTGTTCATTCTGCTGGTGTAGGAGGTCGGCCCATGTTGAAACTTGAAAAATACCTGGAAATCCTGCCGAAATCTCTGTGGGTGACCACCTGCAATTCCGGTTCGTGCAACGGGTGTGACATCGAAATTGTTGCCACCATCAGCCCGCGGTACGACATCGAACGGCTGGGCATGAAGCTGGTGGGAACGCCCCGCCACGCGGACGTGCTGATCGTCACGGGCCCCGTGACGAAGTTCATGAAGGAAAAGCTTCTCAGAATCTACAACCAGATGCCCGACCCGAAGGCGGTCGTGGTGGTGGGAAACTGCGGAGCCTCCGGCGACGTGTTCTACAAATCCTATAATCTCGAAGGTCCGGTGGACAGGATCATTCCGGTGGATGTTTTCGTCCACGGATGTCCCCCCCGGCCCGAAGCGATCATCGAAGGGGTAGCCAAGGCAGTGCTGAAGCTCGAACGCCTCAGGGGCGACCTTCAGAAAGCGGGTGAGGGTCAATAATGAGTTTCCCGATGAATTCCGTGGACAACGTCACGGTCGCAAAATCTCCGGCTGAAGTGGCGGACCGCATCCGTTCCGTCTTCGGCCAGGGAGCGGTGCTCGAAGTCCGTGAGAGGAAAGCCGGAAAGGACGATACCGTGGGCCATCACGACATCTGGGCGAAGGTTGAGAGAGACCGTTTCCTTGATTTCGTTGACACTCTGGCCGAGTTCGATTTCCCCCAGTTTCATATTATTTCCGGAAACGACGACGGGGGCGTGGTGACTCTGTACTATCACTTCACCCTCTTCCAGGTTGCCGGCAGACGGAACCGCATCGGCGTGGCCGTTGCCGTTCCGGTGGATAAAAAAGACCTCGTCATGCCGTCTCTTTTCTCCCGGATTCCCGGGGTGGAGTACAGCGAGCGGGAGACCCGCGAAATGTTCGGCGTGGATTTTGACGGCCTGCCGAACAAGGCTCTCGTCTTCCTTCCCGAGGAATGGGACGAGTCCATCAAGCCATGGCGCAGGGACGAGGCCGGGCCTTCCGCGAACGACGTGCGGGAGCTTTCCTAGGAGGGTAAGTCATGGAGAAAAAATATAAAGTTCCCATAGGTCCGGTGCATGTCGGCCTGAAAGAACCCATTACCGCCTGGCTGGACCTCGAGGGCGAAAAGATCGTGGGAGCCACGGTCCGCCCCGGAGCCATCCACAGGGGAATCGAATTCATGGCCAGGGACCGGAATCCGATCCAGGTTATCTATCTTTCGGAGCGCATCTGCGGCATCTGCTCCTTCAGCCACGTCATCGCGTTCCTGCGGGCCGTGGAGGACGCAGCCTCCGTCCCGGTGCCGCCGAGGGCCCAGTACATCCGCTCCCTTGTTCTTGAGCTCGAGCGGCTTCACTCCCATATGCTATGGGCCGGCGTCGCGTGCTATACCATCGGGTTCGATTCCGCCTTCCACCTGGGTATGGCACTGCGGGAAAAGGTCATGGACGTTCTCGAAGTCCTGTCCGGAAACCGAGTGAACTACGGTGTGGCCACGGTAGGCGGGGTCAGGTGGGATGTCACCCCCGAGCTTGCGAAGACGGTAAAGCAGATGGTGAAGTACTACAAGCAGGAATTCGCTCCTTTCTACGACGTGGTTACAGCCGACCCCATCGCCAAGGCCAGGCTGCGGGACGTGGGCGTCCTTACCTACGAAGAGGCTATCCGATACAGCGCCGTGGGGCCCACGGCAAGGGCGAGCGGAGTGAGGTGCGACCTCAGGGAGAGTTCTCCCTACGAAGCATACGGAGACATAGGCGTCCGGGCAGTGGTCCCTCAGGACTACTACGGAAAGGCCTACGGCGACGTGTTTGACCGCTTCCTTGTCCGGGTCCACGAGGTGTACCAGTCCCTCGACATCATCGACAAGATCATGGCCGGTCTTCCAGAAGGGGACATCATGTGGGAGAAGAACCTGAACAAGGTCCTCGCCTTCCTCAAGAAAGCCGAGGGCACAGGCTGGGCATCCATCGAGGCACCCCGGGGAGACGACACTCACGTGGTTCACCTCAAGGGCGGAGACGAGAACGTGACCTGGTGGAAGGTCCGTGCCCCTACATACGCCAACGCCGTTTCCTGGCCCCTCATGTTCCGGAACAACGAGCTTGCGGACGCACCGCTCATCATCAACAGCATCGACCCCTGCATCTCATGCATGGAGCGCATGCTGGCCACGGACAGCTCGACGGGAGCCCGGAAAGTGGTCACCCGGGCCGAACTGCTGGAGAAGTGCAGAGAGAAAACAAGGAGGCTGATGCAGAATGGTGGTCGTTAGCCTTATTATGCGCCTTATTGCGGGCGCGGCGCTTATGCTCCTCGTGGCTGCCCTTGCCTTCCTCTTCGAGGGAGTGGACCGGGTGGTTCATGCAAGGATGCAGCGGAGGATCGGCCCCCCCGTCTTCCAGCCCTTTCTGGATCTGGTAAAGCTGCTGGGCAAGGAAAACATCGTTCCCCGGCGGGCGGTGGCGTGGGCCTTCAACGGCGCCCCCTGGGTAGCCGCTGCCACCATGCTGCTCGTGTTCCTCTATATACCCATCGGTTCTCTCCCTCCCATCCTGGGCGGTGAAGGGGACATGATCCTCATCATCTACCTCCTTGGCCTCTCCGGCGTCGCCATGGCCGTGGGCGGCTTCGCCAGCGGCAACCCCATCGCCAACGTGGGCGCACAGCGGGAAATGATCCTGATGATGAGCTACGAGCTTCCCCTGGCGGTAGTGGTCAGCACCCTGGCCTACGTCGCCTACAAGACCGGCATGCCGGGCGAGCCCTTCAGCCTGGAGACTTTCTCCGGAATGTCAGTGTGGGGCGTTGTCGGCAAAGTGGGTTTCCTGGGCATTCTCTGCCTCTTCCTCGCCCTTGTCCTTGTGGTCCCCGGCGAGACCGGCAAGGGGCCCATGGACATCCCCGAGGCGAAAACGGAAATACTGGAAGGACTCATCATCGAGTATTCCGGCACAAACCTCGCCATGTTCAAGATAACCTTCGCCCTGAGAGCAACGGCCATGGCCGCCATCATCACGGCCATTTTCTTCCCGTGGTCTCTCGGCTCCTTCCTCGGCTTCGGGAGCATTTTCCTCTATGCCCTGGATTTCCTCTGGTTCTGGGTGAAGGTCTTCGTGGTGCAGATCATATTCGTCACCTTCATGCGGACCGCCTTCGGCCGGTTTAAGATCTGGCAGGCGTCCGAATTTTACCTGATCAAGGTTGCGGGTCTTTCCATCGCCGGAATGATCCTTGCATCTGTCGGTCTGGTGATCTAGAAAGGGGGAGGAAAGAATGCTGAACCGGATGGCAATGCTTCTGCTCCGGCAGGTCGCTGAAAAAACGGTAACCAACCCCTTCCCCGTGCAGGCTATGCCCGATTCGCTTTCGGACGCTCTTCAGGCCGCCCAGGACGGGGAGATTGAACTCAACCCGCCCGTGGAAACGACGGAAAGGTTCCGCGGAAGGCTGAACTACGACAAGTCTGCCTGCATCGGCTGTAAGCTCTGCATCAAGGTCTGCCCCGCGAACGCGACGGTCTTTCTTCCCGAAGAGAAGAAGATCCAGATCCATAATGACCGCTGCTGTTTCTGCGCCCAGTGTACCGAGATCTGCCCGGTGAAGTGCCTCACCATGTCGTCCGAATACCTTATCTCCTCCTACGACAGGAAGGCCCAGATCACCACCGACACCGGCAAACCCCAGCCCGGGGAGGGCCCGCAGAAAAAAACGGTCTACCGGGTTATGTCCGACAAATGCATAGGATGCACGAAATGTGCCAGGAACTGCCCCGTGGGCTGCATTTCCGGAAAGGTCAAAGAACCCCACGTCATTGACGAATCGGCCTGCATCGGCTGTGGAAAATGCGCCGAAGTCTGCCCGAAGGATGCCGTGGAGGCTGTGGAGATCGACGTTCCGGCGGACGGAAAGTAAAACGCCTGCCGGGACGGAAGCTAAAAGCGGACGGACCGGGTAGATTTCCGGTCCGTCCGCTTTTTGTCTGTTCGGGAGTTTCTCTAGCCTTCCGATCCGACGAAGCCGAAATGGGCAAGGCGTCTCCGGCTTTCATCCCGCCCGAGGTGTTCCGCCACCTCGAAGACTCCGGGGCTGACCTTCATGCCGGTGAGGGCCATCCTCAGGGGCATGGCGATGTCCTTCATTTTGACGGAATGGTTTTCGCTCCACGTGCGGGTGAATTCTTCCAGCGGGTGGGCTTTCCATTCGGGAAGTGCGAGGAGTTCCCCGTAGAATTTCCGGAGGATCCCCCTTCCCGCGTCGTCCACGTCCGAACCGTCGTACCTGGCCTTTACAGCGTCAAAGGTGACAAAATAATCCGAGTACCCCGCAGCCTCCTTCGCCGTCTGTCCCCTTCCGCAGAGGACCACGAGTGACTGGGCGAGGTATTCCCGTGAATGATCGTCCACGGGAAGCCCCATTTCCCTCCAGAAGGGTTCCACGAGCTCGAGCCTCGTGTAGGGATCGAGGCGCTTCAGGTGCTCCTGGTTGATGAAGTTGAGTTTTTCCATGTCGAACACGGCGGCCCGCTTCGTCACCCTTGAAAGCTCGAAAAGGGCCACGGCTTCGTCCCGGCTGAAAATCTCGTTGTTCTCTCCGGCGGACCAGCCGAGCAGGGCGAGGAAATTGAAGACCGAGTCCGGCATGTAGCCCATGTCACGGAACTCGTAGACGCTGGTAGCCCCATGGCGCTTGGAGAGTTTTTTCTTGTCCTTCCCGAGGATCATGGGAAGATGCCCGAAAGCGGGGTAGTCCCATCCGAGAGCGTCATAGATGAGGAGTTGCTTGGGCGTGTTGGAAATATGGTCCTCGCCCCGGATGACGTGGGTGATTCCCATGCAGTGGTCGTCGATGACGACGGCGTAGTTGTAGGTCGGCATGCCGTCGCTCTTTATGAGCACCGTATCCTTCAGGGTTTCGCTCATGACCTCGATATGGCCGTAGACCACGTCGTCGAAGGCAAGTTTCACGCCTTCGGGGTTTTTGAAGATGACGGCATCTCCTTCCCTGTAGGCTTTTCCTTCGGCAACGAGCTGGTCTGCATACTTGTGGTACAGGGGAAGCCGCTCGGACTGCCTGTAGGGGCCGTAATCGCCCCCCGCGTCGGGGCCTTCGTCCCAGTCGAGGCCGAGCCAGCGCATGCCCGACATGATGGTTTCCTCATATTCCTTGGTGGACCGCTCCCGGTCGGTGTCCTCGATCCTGAGAATGAACCTTCCGCCCATGTGGCGGGCCCAGAGCCAGTTGAACAGGGCGGTGTGCCCTCCGCCGATGTGGAGCGCTCCCGTAGGGCTCGGAGCGAATCTTACCCTTACCGTATCCGTCATTTTCGTTCCTCCCTGACGTTGGATAGTGCAGAACTCTTTTGTGCATGAATCCCGACAATGGGTTATTATAACCCAGTCAGGCCGAAAAGGACCAAAAAGAAAAAGGATGTGATCCCCATGAAGGGGAAGAAGCTGCTTCTCGTCGACGGGCACGGGCTTGCTTTCCGTGCCTTCTACGCCCTCCCGGAGCTTACCGCCCCGGACGGCACGCCCACGAACGCCGTGGTCGGCTTTTTCAACATGTTCCAGAAAGTACGGGAAGACTGGAAACCCGACCTGTGCGGCGTGATATTCGACGCCCCCGGGCCCACGTTCCGCCACGAAGCCTACGAAGAATACAAAGCCGGCAGGAAGCCTACGCCACCGGAGTTCAAGGTCCAGGTTCCCCTCATTTCCGAGCTTCTTTCCCTCATGGGCATACCGGTGGTCATGCGGCAGGGAGTGGAGGCGGACGACGTTCTTGCTTCCGTGGCCTGCACGGCCGCCGGGGAGCAGCTTGAAACTCTGATTCTTTCCTCCGACAAGGACATACTCCAGATACTGGGGCCGGGGCTTTCCGTACTCCGTCCCGGCAAGGGGATTACTTCCTTCAAACTCATGGATGAAGGGAGCTTTGTGGAGGAATACGGTTTCCTCCCGTCGGCCATGACCGACTATCTTGCTCTTCTCGGCGACGCCGCGGACAATGTGCCGGGCGTTCCTGGCGTGGGAGAGAAAACCGCAAAGGCCCTTCTCGCAGAGTACGGGAGCCTTGACGCCATCTATGACCGGCTTGAATCCCTCAAACCGGGGCTGAGGAAAAAGTTCGAGGAAAACCGGGAACAGGCCTACAGGAGCAGAGAACTGGTGACCCTTCTCTGCCATACCAGGGAAAATCTCGGGGATTTCCTTCCCGGAGAGCCTGACCGGGAAGGCTTCCTTGAAAGATGCAGATCCCTCGGGCTGCAGAAGATGGCCGGAAAGATGGTTCCCGGAGAAGGGCGAGGGCAGGCACCGGCGCCTGTCGCTGAACTGCTTCCGAAGGGAAGCCGCGGCGAAAAAAGCTCCCTGCCTTCCGGGGTATTTGTTCCCGTCATCAGCGGAAAATACCCCGTCAGCCTTACCATGGAGGAGTTCTGCCTTACGGGGCCTGACGGAGACAGGGCAGGAAAAACCAGGGATGAAGCTCTTTCCGCCCTCGCCGGACGGGGAAACGGAAAGGTTCTGCTGCCGGACTACAAGGAGGCCGCGGCCTGCCTTGGAAGCTCCTTCCTTCCCCCTTCAGCCGTACTGGATTTCAAGACTGCCCATTACCTTCTTCATCCGGACGGCGGCGTCCACCACCCCGAAGGGCTGTTCACGGAATATGCCTCCCTTTCCCCAGCGGAAAAGGGAGGGTTTCTCGCCGCCAGGTTCGGGGAACTCGCGGGGGAGATGGGGGACCACGAGGGCCTCTCCATCCTCATGGAGCAGACGGATCTTCCCCTCGTTCCTGTCCTCGTGGACATGGAAAAGCACGGCATCGGCTGCAGCATCCCCGCCTTCGGCGCCCTGGAGGCGGACCTCTCTTCCAGGTTGAAGGGCATCGAGGAGGAGATCACCGCCAGGGGAGGGGAGAAGATCAACCTCAATTCCCCGAAGCAGGTGGCGTGGCTTCTCTTTGAAAAACTTGGCCTCCCGGCAGGAAAGACCACCAAGACAGGCTACTCCACGGACATCTCCGTCCTCGAAGGGCTTTCCGCCATGGGAAGACCCTATGACGAGGTGCCCAACCTTCTCATCGAGTACCGGGAGCTCTCGAAGATGCTCTCCGGCTTCGTCCAGCCCCTCGTGAAGGCGGCCCGGGACGGGGACGGAATCATCCACGGCGTTTTCGAGCCGGCGGTGACCGGCACGGGGCGGCTCAGCAGCAGGGACCCCAACCTTCAGAACCTGCCCTCCTTCGGCGAGTGGTCCGGGAGGATAAAGAAGGGGCTCCTCCCCACCGGCGAGGGGAATGTTTTCGTGGCGGCGGACTATTCCCAGATCGAACTCCGGGTGCTGGCCCATCTCTGCGGCGACAGGAGACTGCTGGACGCCTTCGCCCAGGGAAGGGACATCCATACGGAGACGGCGTCCTGGGTCTTCTCCATGGAGACAGCCCTCGTCACGCCGGAGCTCCGCCGGGTAGCGAAGATGATCAACTTCGGGCTCCTCTACGGCATGAGCTCCTTCGGCCTTGCCCAGAGACTGGGCATAGGCCGCCAGGAGGCCTCTGACATCATCCGCAGGTATTTCGAAGCCCTGCCGGGGGTGAAAGACTACCTGGAGAAGAGCTACGACGATGCCCGGAAGAGGGGATTCACCCTGACCCTGGCAGGGAGGATACGCCCCCTGGCCGAAGTGTCAGTGAGCCCCAGGGACAGGGACGCCCTGCGGAGGGTGGCTGTGAACACACCCATCCAGGGAACGGCGGCCGATATTGCCAGGAAGGCCATGGTGGACTTCGCGGGGGCCTTCCCGTCCTCCGGAACGGTCAGTCTTGTCCTCCAGGTTCACGACTCCCTGGTCTGCGAATGCCACGCAGAGGACGCGGAAGATGTGAAGCGGTCCCTCGAGGGGATCATGGAGCGGGCGGCGGACCTTGCCGTGCCACTGAAGGTGGAGTCGAAAACGGGGAGCAGCCTCGCCGAAGTCTAACGCCTCATTTGAACCATACTATGGTAAAATACCCCATTGGAATCCGGAAATCAGAAAGAGAGGAAGATGTCCCTTGTTGATGAGAACCCTGAGGTCTCAGGTCCGCTGGATTATGATCGCCATCGTCGTCCTTTTTGTCCTGTCCATTTTTGGAATGTACGGCTTTGACAGTGGTCCCCGAAGAGGATCATCCGGCGGCGAAGACTACATCGTTGCAGAAATAGACGGCAAGGCCGTAATGCGCTCCATGCTCGACGAACAGCTCCGCAACTACGTGGAGAGGGCTAACATCAGGGATATTGCCTCCGGCGACGTGCCCCGCCTCTACCAGGCCGCCCTGGAGAACATCGCCCTTGTCTCCCGGCTCGCCAAGGAAGCCGAGGAATCCGGGCTGAAGGCGACGGAAGAGGAGATCAACGCCGCCGTGAAGGAAGTCAGCGAACAGTTCCCCACAAAGGAAGCCTTCATGCAGTACCTCGACCGTTCAGGGATCAAGATGAGCGCCTTCCGGGAGAGCATGGCCCAGCAGGTCGTCCAGATGAAGCTCATGGAAAAGGCCGTCGGCACCACTGATGTCAAGGAAGAGGAAGTGAAGGAGTTTTACGAGAAGCTGAAGCTCCTCTTCTTCCATTCTCCCGCCGGGTACTCCATGGATTTCATCCGCCTGAAGACGAAGGATGAGGCCGACAGGCTTCTTGCCGTTCTCGCCGAAGGGAAGGACTGGAAAGAGGCCGTGGAGGCCGTGACATCAGGGGACGTGATCGAGAAGACACCGGAGAGCGGGCCAGTCTTCATCCCCGAGTCCAGCTTCAGGGACGCCCTGGCCCCCCTTGCGGATCTTGCCGTCGGCGAAGTGAGCCCCGCGGTGGAGATCGCGAGCAACGACATCCTCATCGCCGTGAAACGCGGGAAGGTGGAAGAGAAGACCGCCCCCTTCGAGGAAGTCAGCGGCGACGTGAAGGCTCTCCTTACGGAAGAAAAGAGCAGGGAAGCCCAGTCCAATTTCTTCAGGGAACTCAGGGAAAGGACCAGCATTGTAATCCACGACCATGACCTTTTCCCCAAGCCCGAGGCAAAGACGGAAGCCCCCGCCCCCTCATCTGAGAAGAGCGGCGATGTGCAGACTCCCGCAGGCGGAGAAGAGAAGAAGTAAGCTGACAGACATTTTTGAGGCTATTGACATAAGTTCCGTACCTTACTAGAATAGACTCCGCGATTGTGGTGGGTTGGCCGAGTAGGCTGAAGGCACTCGCCTGCTAAGCGAGTAGGGGGGCTTAAACCTCCCTCGAGGGTTCGAATCCCTCACCCACCGCCATCAACAACCGACAGGCGCCGGTAGCTCAGATGGATAGAGCGGCGGTCTACGGAACCGCAGGTCACGAGTTCGAATCTTGTCCGGCGCGCCACTGACAGCACAACCCCCGCAATATCTGCGGGGGTTTTTCTTTTTCCGCATACGGCACGTTCACGGCAGGAATTTCGTGCTCCGGCGGACAGGAATGCAAACGGAGCGTATTTACGCAATCCGCCTTTTTCCGTATACCCTCCGCTTCCGGTGTCTGTTATACTTCCCTGCGAATCCGGCTGAAATGAACCCGTCCGAAACGAGCAGTTCATTCAAGGAGAATGCCCATGACCCTCAGAAATACCCCTTGTTCCGACTTCCGTTCCTATTCGCCCCGCACTCTGAAGAAGAGTTCCCTTGTATTGCTCCTTCTCCTGGTTCTTCTGTCCGCCGGGGAAGCTTTTGGAGCCCAAACCGTACGAAAGGATGCATTCATAGCCCAGCTTTTCCAGGCCAGAGGTTTTGCCGCTCCCTCGGGGGAAAAAGACCTGGTAAGGGCCGCCCTCGAACTCGATGTGATCCCTGTTCCGGAGGGAAGGCTCGATGCCCCGATCACCATGAAGGAAGCCATCGTGTTTGCCGTCCACAGCCTGGGCCTTGCCTCCGTGGCGGATGTTCTCTCGGGGGCGCCTCTGCCCTTCCGGGATGTGGGAAGCCTGAAGCCCCTCGAAAGGGGATACCTGGCGGCAGCCCTGAACATGAATCCCCCCCTGCTGAAAAAAAACGTCACCTCCTTCGGCCCTGCGAAAAAGGTAACCCCTAAGGAGGCGCAGAATATCGCCGCCATCGTCCGGGCTGCCCGGAAGGGGCTGTCCCTCTCCGCGAAGTATTCTCCGGTAAAGGGAATGACGGTGCAGGTGCACAGGGAGGGCCTCCAAGACAGGCCTCCGAAGTGGCGGGCGGCAGCCAACGGTTTTGAGTCCAGGGAGGAGGCGGAGCTGTTCCGGGATGCCCTGGCCGGCAAGGGGGTGGAGGGAACGGTGGACAGCCAGAACTATGACTGGCGGGTCAGGTCGGCTCTTTCCGATACCTACGGGCCCATTCGGGAATTCCTGGCCGCCTGCGAAAGCCTTGGCAGGAAAGGCGTGGTGTTTCCCTCGCCCGTAAGCTGGGACACTCCGGGAGCTCCCCGGTTCTGGATCATGGTCATACTGGATCCCGCCCGGTTCGACATCCGGCCCGTCTTCGCACCGGAGGGCCTGTACACCCTGGCTCCCCTCAGCTCCATGACCACGGGAGCCATGGCGGCCGTCAACGGCGGGTATTTCAGCATCAGCGGCAAGGAGCGGGGAGCGCCCATCGGCGCCATCATCGAGAGGGGCGTCATGGTGAACCCCCCCTATAAAGGGCGGACCATTCTCGGCTGGAACGGGAAGAACCAGGCGGCCTTCGGCCAGATGGAGTGGAGGGCCGAAGTACATTTCCCCGGCGGAGGCTTCATGGACGTCACCGGGCTGAACAGGACTGTTCGGGGAGACGGAGTGGTGATCTTCACCAGGCATTTCGGCGAATGTACTCCCCCGTTTTCCGGTCCCGTGGTGGAGGTTGTCCTCGACGGCGATACCTGCGTGGAGGTCCGGCGGGAGGGAGGGAATCCCATACCTCCGGGAAAAAGGGTCCTTGCCGTCTACGGCACCCCGGCCCGTTTTGCCGAATCAATCGTTCCGGGGGACCGTATCAGAATTGCCCAGACGGTGAACGACGGAGATCCCTACTGGACATCCATGACGAATGCCATCCAGGGGGGGCCGTTCCTGGTGCGAAAGGGCATCCTTTCCATGGAAACGGAAAATCTCAACGATTCCATAGTGAACAAGCGTCATCCGAGGTCGGTCATCGGCCTCACAGAAAAAGGCCAATGGTTTTTCTTCGTGGGTGACGGCCGCAACGCGGTCCACAGCGTGGGGTTCACCCTTGCGGAAACGGCGGAGATATTGAAGAAAAACGGGGTGTCCTACGCACTGAACCTCGACGGCGGCGGCTCTTCAACTCTCTTTGCGGGAGGGCGGATCATGAACGTTCTTTCCGATGGAAGGGAACGGCCTGTAAGCTACGGCGTCGGCGCTTTTCCGAAGGGAGGAAACTGACGGGAAAAACTGAAAATATGAATAATCCCGTGGAGAAGAACCGAATACGCCGTTTTATGATAGACTACACGACGCAAGAAAAAGAAAAAAATATGGAAGGAGTTGTACCAGTCAAATGAAAAAACAGTCCCGCCTTATCACCCTTTTTGTCCTCGCGCTTCTCGCCCTTGTCCTCTCGGTTTCCGCAGCCTTCGCATCGGCAGCCCCCCAGCCGGTGAACTTCGGCCAGGATGCAAACAAGATGCAGTGGTACCTTGTGAACTACGGCAAGAATGACGACGGCCACTTCGCCTGTACCAGGAAATATTACACCAACCCCGAAGAGAAGAAGAAGACCATCGATCTCATCGTCGAGAAGTTCGCTATCGACCAGGAGACCGCTTCCGGCCTGTACTTCACGGAATACGGCTACGTCTATTCCGCCGACGGAAAGGACTTTGCCGTCACGTACGTCAATCACTACGACATGGTGGGCAACGTGATCAAGTCCACCGAATACGATGCTGCCGGCAGGGAGTTCATAAAGATGTCCAAGGAAATGATCCCCTTCAAGGCTCATCCCTACGCCACCGGCAAGCTTCCCGCGAAGAAGCCCGCCCCGAAGAAGAAGTAGCATTCATGATGCGGAAGCCCGGCCCCGAGCCGGGCTTTTTTTTATGCCTTCCGTTGCGTTTCGCCCTGAAATACAGTAATCTTCATTAAAAGAAGAGGAGGCGGTTTCCATGCCCATAGTCAATATCTACATGTACGAAGGACGTTCACTGGATCAGAAAAGAAAACTCGCCGCAGAGGTGACCGAAGCGATCTGCAGGGCGCTTGACGTGGGGCCTGACGTGGTCAGGATCATGATCAACGACATGCCCAGGGAGAACATGGCGGTTGCCGGGGTGCTGAATATCGACAAGGGGAAATAGCCCCCTTCCGGGACGGAATTCCATGGATAAATTTCTGAAAGCGCTCCGTACGGGGTGGGAGTTTTTCGTCCTCTTCCACCATGGTACCTTTGTTGATAAAAATATGGCCGTGGTCCGGAAAGAGGCCTTCGACATCAACGACAACCTCATGCTGCTTCTTTTCGGTGATTATCTCGGCATCCCGAATCCCATGTCCTATTACATGCTCGAGCTTCTTCCCTACGTGGCGGACGACCTTGAACCCTGGGAGCGGAGGATCCAGAACAGGAAGTTCATTATCGCCGAAAAGGCCGCTCAATATGATTTCGACTGAGGTGACGCGGACAATGAAACAATTTACGTTCTTTGGAGGAAAAGGCGGTACCGGCAAGACCTCCTGCGCCGCGTCCTACGCCCTCTCACTGGCGGCGCGGGGTGTGCGGACTCTCGTGGTTTCCACGGACCCGGCCCATTCTCTTGCCGATGCCTTCGATAAGCCCATCGGCTTCCAGACGGTTCCCCTGTGCCCGAACCTCTGGGGCCTGGAGATCGATGCCGAGGTAGAAGCAAAAAAGTACATGAAATCGATACAGGACAAAATGCTCGACCTGGTGAGCGCCACCATCGTGGACGAGATAAAGCGGCAGATCGAGATCGCCTACATGTCTCCGGGGGCAGAAGAGGCGGCCATCTTCGACAAGTTCATAGAGCTCATGGAATCGGTGGGCAGGGACTATGACGTCATAGTCTTCGATACCGCTCCCACCGGACATACTCTCAGGCTTTTGACCCTTCCCGAAATTCTCGGAGCCTGGATCGAACATCTCATCGAGAAGCGGCAGAAGGCCATGAACCTGATGAAGATGGCTGCCAGGTACGACAAGCCCCTGGCCGAGCGGATAGCCAACGATCCCATCATCCAGACCCTTACCGCCCGGAGGGACAAGTTCGCCCTGGCGAGAAAATACCTCACCGACCGGGAAGCATCGGTATTCTATTTCGTGCTGAACCCGGAGAAGCTCCCCATCCTGGAAACGGCCAGGGCGGTGGATCTGCTTTCAAGGCACGGCATCGCCGTGGGGGGCGTGGTGGTGAACAAGGTAATTCCTCCTGATGCAGGGCCTTTTCTCGAGAAAAAGCGGCTTTCCCAGGAAGGATATCTCCGGGAGATCCGCAGCCGGTTTTCCCCCATGCCCATCATCGAACTTCCCATGCTTGACGATGATATCCAGGGAATGGATCAGCTTCAGACGATTTCCGCCCTTATGGGGGGACTGGATTCATGATCACCGACACCCTGGACAGGCTCGGCGCCTATTATTGCCTCGGCGGCAGCCTCGGCAGGGCCCTTGAGTTTCTTGCGTCCCGGCCCCTGGATGCCCTTCCGGAAGGCCGGACGGACATCGACGGGGACGATGCCTTTTTGCTCGTCCAGTCGAGAGAAACCCGGCCCTCCTCCGAGGAACCCTTCGAGACCCACAGGAAGTATGCCGACATCCATATCACCCTGGAGGGAGAGGAGTGGATGGGCTATGCCCCTGAAGCGGACCTCGAACCTCTGTCCGGGTATTCCTCGGAAAAGGACTGCCGGACTTATTCCGGAGACGGCGTTTTCTTTCGGGGAGGGCCCGACAGGTTTTTTCTCTTCTTTCCCTGGGACGGTCATAAGGGCTGCATCTCCATGGGGGCCGGCGGCCGGGTTCGGAAAATAGTGGTCAAGGCGGCCCTTGAAGGAAGGTGAAAGCCCTGAAGATCGGGTGTGTTCAGCCCCGCGCCCTTGACGTGCCGGAGTGGAAAGAAGCCCTTGAACGGGCTCTGGAACTGGCGGACGAGGCCGTTGCGGGGGGCGCGGAACTCGTCCTTCTGCCGGAGGCCCTTTTCCCGGCCTATTACCTCGGCGGCGGTGAGAAATCCGCGGCATCGTGGCGGAAGGCAGACCCCCGGGCGCTTTTCTCCGGCTTTGCCGCAGAACGGCGAATTTATCTCGCGGCAGGGCTCGTTCTGCAGGAAAGGGAAGCCCTGTACAACGGGGCGATCCTCTGGGGACCGGACGGACGGGAACTGCTGCGGACCTTCAAGTCGAACCTCTGGCATTTCGACGGACGGTATGTCCTGCCGGGAAGCTCCTTTCCCGTGGCGGAAACGGAATTCGGCCCGGTGGGCATGATGGTGTGCGCTGACGGGCGGATTCCCGAAATCAGCCGTATCCTCGCCCTGAAGGGGGCGAAAATGATCCTTGACCTGACAAACCTGACTTCCACGGGACGAAACAGGGATACCCTGTCCAATCCCCAGCTCGAGTACATGCTGCCCGCCAGGGCGGCGGAGAACGGGGTCTGGATCGCCGTGGCCGACAAGGTGGGCCTCGAGGCTGAAACCGTGCTGAACTGCGGCGGCAGCCGCCTGATCGATCCGCTGGGAAACGTGGTGGCGTCCCTTGGTTCGTCAGAGGAAGGGGTTCTGGTGGCCGAGGCCGGCCTTGAAGCGCCCCGCCCGCCGATGCCCGGACGGACACCGAAACTCTATTCCATTCTCACGGCGGACACGGTTTCCACCGGAGCCTACCTCGCCCAGTTCGACCCCCTGTCCGCTTCCGATGACGAGGTTTTTGCCGCCCTGTGCCGTTTTCGAGCTGCCGGCATGGAGGAATATCTCGAAAAGGCGTCCCGTTTTCTTGTGAGGGCGGCGGACCAGGGCAACAGGCTGGTCTGTCTCCCTCCCATGGAGGAGGAAGGCTGCAGCCGGGCTGCGGAAAAGCTGTCGGGCTTCCTGTCGGGAAGCGGTGTGGTCGCCGTCCTGAACGGTCCGGCGGGGAAGGGGAGGGAAACCGTCGTCTTTTCCTCCGATGGTATCATCGGCAGGTTTCGGGGGGAAGGTTTTGAGCCCCTGGATACACCTGCCGGAAGAATCGGGGCTGTATGGGGGGACGACGGCTGGAACCCCGAACCTGCCCGCTGCATGATGCTCGGAGGAGCCGAAGTGGTGGTATGGTACGGGGACGGGAAGCGTCCCCGGGAGATATCCGTAAGAGTTGCCCGCACCAGGGCCGCGGAGAACAGGATTTTCCTGCTGTATTTCCACGGCTGGGGGGATGCCCTTGCCGCGGGGCCTTCCGGTGCGGTGCTGGCGGAGGCCCTTGATAAAGGAGACCAGGCTGTGTCCGCCATGATCCGGAGATCGGAAAGCCGCGGAAAAACAGTGGTGCCCGGGACGAACATTGTTTCCGGCAGGCTGCCCTCCGTCTATGGAGACCTTGTCTCCGCTGACGGTGATACCGGCTCTCATGAATGACAGGGATGAACGGTTCATGGCCCTGGCCCTTGAAGAAGCGCGCGTCGCGGCCCGGCGGGGAGACGTTCCCATCGCGGCCTTGGTGGTGCGGGACGGAGAGGTGCTTTCCACGGGAAGCAACCGGAAAGAAAAGGATCCGACCGCCCATGCGGAAATCCTGGCCCTTCGGGGAGCTGCGGAGGCCGTGGGGACATGGAACCTCCGGGGGTGCACCCTCTACGTCACCGTGGAACCATGCCCCATGTGCGCAGGTGCGCTCGTTCTTGCCAGGGTGGACCGTCTCGTCTACGGATGCGCCGATCCCAGGGCCGGGGCGTGCGGCACCCTGTACGACATCGTCAGGGATTCGAGGCTCAATCACCGGTGCGCTGTCCGGAGCGGGGTTCTTGAGAGGGAGTGTGCCCGGCTCCTCACGGACTATTTCCTTGAACGCAGAAAGAGCCGCCTTGCACGCGGCGGGGAAGAAAGGGTGAAGGAAATGAAATTTCTGTCCTACGGCCATCAGTATATCGATGAGGAAGATATCCGGGCCGTCGCGGAGGTGCTCAGGGGTGACTGGCTCACCCAGGGGCCGTCGGTGGACGCTTTTGAGAAAGCCTTCGCGGAGTATGTGGGGACCCGCCATGCGGTGGCCTTCGCCAACGGTACGGCGGCCCTCCACGGGGCCTATTTCGCGGCGGGAGTGGGGCCGGGAGACGAAGTGGTCACTTCTCCCATGACCTTTGCTGCCACCAGCAACGCCGCCCTCTATCTCGGGGGATCCGTGCGCTTTGCGGACATGGACCCGGCTACCCTCTGCCTTGACCCCGGGAAGGCAAAGGAAAAGATTACTTCCAGGACAAAAGTGATCGCCCCCGTGAGTTTCGCGGGATATCCGGCCGATATGGCCGCCTTCCGGGAAGCGGCGGCAGAGTGCGGCGCCGTCCTTGTGGAGGACGCCTGCCACGCCCTCGGAGCGAAGAGGGGAAGGACCCCCGTGGGAAAGGAAGCTGACCTGACCGCCTTCAGCTTCCACCCGGTGAAGCACATCACCACCGGCGAGGGCGGCATGGTCACCACCGACTCGGACGAATATGCCGAACGGCTGCGGCTTTTCCGCACCCACGGCATCACGAAGGACCCGTCGAAAATGGAAGGGGAGCCCGACGGGCCGTGGTCTACGGAGATGCAGGCCCTCGGCTTCAACTACAGGCTGAGCGACATCCACGCAGCCCTCGGGCTGAGCCAGATGAAGAAGCTCGACCGGTTCGTGAGCCGGAGAAAGGAGATCGCATCCCTGTATGACGGCCTTTTCTCTTCGGTACGGGGCCTGGAAATCCCTCCCCGCCACGAGGGGCATGCCTACCACCTCTATCCCCTCCGGGTACCTGCGGAACGGCGGAAGGAATTTATCCTGAAGCTGAAGGAGAGAGGCATCGGGGGAATGGTTCACTACCCGCCGGTGCACCTGCATCCCTACTACAGGAAGAATTTCGGCTGGAAGCAGGGTGATTTTCCCGCCGCGGAGACCTTCTATTCCAGGGAGATAAGCCTTCCCATGTTTTACGGGCTGTCCGACGACGACGTCGCACGAGTGGCGGAGGAAATCCGCCGCATCGCCGACGCCGGGTGATTTACCCGTAAATTTACCTGGACTTTCGTGCGGTTTACCGCTACAATCTCAACCGTGTCCGATATTTCAGCGACGTATCGAGGGGGTAGTTGTATGTTTTCTGTTAAGCGTTTGGGCGTTCTTCTTTCTGTAGCGTTTCTGTTCGTCGTTTTCACTTCCGTTATGGCCGCAGCCAACGAGAAGATCGGAGTGATCGACTCCCAGAAGATCATTTTCCAGCATCCGAAATTCGAGGCCGTGACGAAGCAGCTCCAGCAGATCAGCAGGACGAAGGAAAACGAGATGAAACTCGCCGTTGACAAGGAACCCGACCAGAACAAGAAGGCCCAGATCTTCAACACGAAGAGGAACGAGCTTGCCCAGGAAGAGCAGAGGCTTATGCAGCCCATCTTCAAGGAGGCCGAGCTTGCTGTCCGGACCGTTGCAAAGGTTAAGGCAGTGACAGTGGTCATCGAGAAGTCGGCGGTCTATTTCGGCGGCATCGACATCACCGACGACGTGATCCAGGAGCTCAAGAAGAACGCGGCGAAGAAATAGAGTTCAGCCTCGCGCCGCTCCGGCGGTCATGAGGAGGAAGAGAACCACGGAGGCCCGCCTCCCCCCTGTGAACGGGGGGTCGTCCCGGCCTCCTTTTTTTCTTTTGGAGAGTGAGAAAATGGCGATGAAACTGCTAGTGACCGATATTGACGAAACCCTTTCCCGGGGCGAGTCCGTGTCCCCGGAGGTGGAGCGTGCCTGCGCCCGCCTGAGGGAGAACGGCTGGAGCCTCATGGTGGCCACAGGAAGAATTCTTGCGACGGCAATTTCCCATATCAGGGGGATAGGCTCTTCCCTTCCCGCCATAGTGTATGACGGGGGCAGAGTGATGGACCCCTCCAGCGGGAAGTCTCTCTGCGAGACTCCCATGGATCCTTCCCTTGCTCTGGAAATTGTCGGCGCAGGGTGGCATCATCCCGTGGAACTTCAGATCATCGGGGACGAGAAGGCCTATTGCCGCTACAGCGACGTGATGACAAGGGACTTTTTCTCCGCCTCCGGCGTGCCCGTGGATGACTCCATGGAAAGTCCTTCTTCTCCCGCGACAGTGTACAGGGTGATTTTCCACGGTGTTCCCGGCTGCATCAGGACCCTCCAGCACGAACTCAAGAGCCGGTTCTCCGGCAGGGCGGAGGTCGTTCAGGCAGGGGAAGGCTTTCTTGACATCCTGCCCCCGGGAGTGTCCAAGGGAGCGGCCCTTGCGGCATGGATCGATACCCTTCCCGAGAGGCCGGAGCTGGTGGTGGCGGCGGGAGACCATCACAACGACCTGGAACTTCTCGCAGCGGCCCATATCGCCGCCGCCCCTGAAGACGCAGCGGGTGACGTGCTGAAAATCGCCCGTGTCATCATGCCGTCGGCGGACAGGCACGGGTTCGCGGCCCTGGCGGACTGGCTGCTGGAGTGGGAAGGAAGCCGTTACGAAATCGCCTCCCCTGTTGTATTATTATAGAGATTCCTTTCCCTTTTCAGGAAAAGAAAACACGCTCCTGTCAAAAACAAGTTTCGTAAATCAGCGATTCATTACACGAGGAGGAAAATAGCCATGCCGGAAATCACAAGGTGGTCCCTTGTGCAGCTGGAGTTCCCCGAGGACTGCAATATCATCCTGGGGCAGAGCCACTTTATCAAGACGGTGGAGGATCTTTTCGAGGCCCTCGTAACCTCTTCGCCATCCCTCCGTTTCGGAATCGCCTTCTGCGAAGCTTCGGGAGACTGCCTCATCCGGAGGGACGGAAACGATGAAGATCTGGTGGCAGCGGCCACTGCGAACGCGGAAAAAATAGCCTGCGGGCATTCATTCTTGGTGGTTCTCCGGAACGGCTATCCCATCAATGTCCTCAACAGGATCAAGGACTGCCAGGAGGTTTGCCGGATTTTCGCCGCCACCGCGAACCCGATACAGGCTATCGTGTGCGAGAGCGCCCAGGGGAGAGGTATCGCCGGTGTTATCGACGGCTTTGTTCCCAGGGGCGTGGAAACCGGTGAAGATGAGGAGAAAAGAAAATTTCTCCTCCGCTCGATCATCGGTTACAAAAGGTGACCCTTCCCTGCTCCGGCTGATGTACTTAAAAAGAATTTTTCTTCTTCTGGTTCTGCCGTTCCTGCTTTTCCCCCGCCCGGTTTTCGCGGGGGATCTTGCCATAGGGGTGGAGGACGGATGGATCTGGCAGGTGGCGGTGCTGCCTCCTCCGGAAGGCTGGGAGAGCGAGAGAGGAAAGTCTGCTCTCGGGGCTGTCCGCTATGCAGAGTGGAAGGTGAAGGACAGTGCCGACGGCGTGGCCGGCCGGGACATCCGTTTTTTGAAGGAGGAACCCCTTTCCCGGGGTGACGCTGAGGAGCGTGTAGCCCGCTGGAGGGAAAATGGGATCGCCGCTGTGCTTTCCCTGGGTGGAACCGAAGACGTTTCTGTCCTTCGCCCCCTTCTCGGCAGGTCGGGGCCCGTTTTTCTGTCCGCCTACGGCGAGGGAAGCGACATCGGCGAAGGAGGGGTTCCCCTTCCCATGATGTTTGCCCTGGATCTCTACAGGGACTTCCGGATCGCGGCTTTTGCTGAATATGCAAAGAGGACTCTGGGCCCGGCATCCGGGGTGGCAATCCTCGGAGACCGTTTCGACCCCTCCCTGGAACGTTTTGCCAGAAACCTGGGTGACATGCTGTCCTCTTCCGGCTATTCCGTCAGCCACTTCTGGCTGCCGGGAGCGGGGCCTGATTCTTTCCGGATGATCGAAGCCGAGGCCATATCGGAAGGTGCGTCCGTTCTTGTGTCCTGGGCAGGTTCCATGGTCGTCCGGGATATCTGGAGAGCAGTCCGGAGAAAAGAAGGAGCATTTCGGATATGGTACGGAGGGGAACCCGGGCGGATCCTTCTTTCCTTTAACGGCATCATCGCAGCAGACCAGAACGTTCCCCTCGTGCGTGACCGGACTTTCGTCACCCTTGGGCGGGAAATTTGGAGGCGAACCAGGACGGTTGTCAAGGATGAGAGCGCCGCCGGCAGGGCCTACGCTGCATGCGATTGGATCTTCGAGGGTTTCCGAAGGGCAGGATCCAAGGATCCGGGACCCCTTGCGAGAGCCATGGAGTCCGTTTCGGGCATAGCTCTCGGTTCTTCAACCCTTTCGGTCAATCCTGCAACCCACCGTCCCTTTGCCAGGGAAGCCGCCATTCTTGAGGTGGACAACCGGGCGTTCCGGCTGGTTGATTTTTTCCAGGTCACCGGCCCGGAATATTTACCATGAGGAAATGTCGCTGTTTTCAACCATTGAGGAGGATGACAATATGAAATTGCGGGACGTGGTACAGAACATACGGGCAGAAGTGCTGTACGGAGAGGAACTGCTCGACTCCATCGATATCGAGTGCGCCTACGGCGCCGACCTCATGAGCGACGTGCTGGCCTTCGCCCGTCCGGGATCCCTTCTCCTCACCGGATTGACGAACATCCAGATTGTCAGGACCGCCCAGATGCTCGACCTCCCCGCGGTGGTTTTCGTCCGCGGTAAGAAACCCCAGGAGGCGGCAGTGAAGCTTGCGTCTCAGATCAAGATGCCGGTGCTTCTGTGCCAGATGAGCATGTTCGAGACGTGCGGCCTTCTCTTCGCAAAAGGAATTCTGCCCTGTCATATACCTGACAGAGGGGTGTAGAGCGTGGGGCAGGAGCCGTACGTCGAAGAGTACACCATCCAGGCGGGGGATTTTACCGCTATCGGCGAAGCCTCCACGAAATTCCGGGCGACCCTCAAGATGCTCGGAATTCCCTCGGAAGTTGTCCGGAGGGCGGCGGTGGTGGCCTATGAAGCTGAGATGAACGCCATGATCCATGCAGGTGGCGGGACTCTCCGAATGACGGTGGCATCGGATCATCTGGAGATCATGGCTGCGGACCAGGGGCCGGGCATTCCCGACGTGGCCCTGGCCATGCAGGAAGGATATTCCACCGCTTCGGACGAGATCCGGGAACTTGGGTTCGGGGCGGGCATGGGATTGCCCAATATCGAACGGAATTCCGACGGGATGAACATCGAGACGGAAGTGGGGATCGGAACGATCCTGACAGCGAGAATCAACTTTCCGGGACAGTGAGCTTTCCACCCGTCATGAACGGCATTCAGTACTGGAATGACACGAAGGAGTGGTGAAGGTGTCCGGAGGAATTAGGGTTCGTGAGGCCCGGTGCCGAGGGTGCGCCAACTGCATAAAATCGTGTCCCACCGAAGCGATCCGGGTGATCGACGGGCTGATACGCATTATCCCCGACCTCTGCATTGACTGCGGGGAATGCATACGAAGCTGCAGGGACAAGGCCATCACCGTGAACGAGGATGAATGGGATCTCCTCCGGTCCAGGGAAGGACTGATTCTCATGGCCGACCCGACCTTTTACGTGCAGGTGGGCGCTTATTCCCGCCCGCGGCTGATGAAAGAGGCCCTGGAATTTCACGGGCTCAGGGACATTGCCGAGTTTGCATCAATAGCGTTTGACCTTGCGGCATATGCTTCGGCTGCCATTATCAGGGAAGGGGGAGACAATCTTCCCTACATCTCCACCTACTGTCCTGCCGTCATCAGGCTCATCCAGATCAACTTTCCCGAACTCGTGGGGAGGATCCTCCCGGTGGAATCTCCCCTGGAGACTGCGGTCACCATCTGGAGGAACGCCACGGGCGGAAAGGAAAAAGTGACCCTCGTCGCACCCTGTCCCGCAAAGGCGACTCTCGTCCGGAATCCCGTGGGGAGAGGGAAAAGCTCTCTTGAGTACGTGGTGAGCGTAAAAAAGGTCATCCGCGACCTTCTCGCCTACAACGTCAAGGTCACGGGTACGAAGACCAGGGCTATCAGCAGGCGGTGGCTGCTCTGGTCCATTACCGGCGGGGAGGCCAGGCACATTTCGTCCTTCTCCGACAAGGGGCTGACTTCCGTCGCCGTTTCGGGCCTGCGGAATACCATGGACCTGCTCAACGAGCTGGAGCTCGGTCGGCTCGGGGGAGTGGACTTTATCGAGTGCAGGGCCTGTGACCTCGGGTGCATTGGTGGAACGGGAACCTACGAGTCCCGGTTCCTTTCCCAGCTCCGCCTGGAGAACATCGAGACGGAGTGGCTTCCCTCCCACGAGGAGATGGAAGAAATCCGCTCCTGGTACGACAAGGGAATATGGCGCCTGGATAATCCCATCCAGGTTAAGGAGCGGCTGCCCCTTTCCCAGGACCTGGGAGAGGCCATGGCCAAACTCCGGGAGATGGACGCCATCTATGCCGGGTTACCCCACATCGACTGCGGTTCCTGCGGACGCCCCTCCTGCCGGGCCCTGGCGGAGGATATTGTCCGCGGGCAGGGAGACGAGACGGACTGCATCTTCAAGCTGAGGGAGCGGATTACCGCCCTCAGCGGGGAGATACGGTCCCTTTCCTCCAAGCTTCCCCACACCCTTCACCCCTCGGGAAAAAGGAGGCAGGGAACATGAAGATTTCCGACATTACAGAGCTTCTCGGTCTCACGGTCTATTCCACCGGAGATCCGGCCAGGGAGCTCGGAGGCGTCATTACAGGAGACCTGCTGAGCTTCATCATGGCGGAGGCCAGGGAAGGATGGCTCTGGATAACCATACAGGTTCATCTCAACGTGGCGGCGGTAGCGGTGCTGAAAGAAGTTCCCTTCGTTCTCACCGCGTCAGGGAGAAAGCCCGAAAAAGACCTTGTGGACCGCTGTCTTGCGGAAGGCATCACCCTGGCAGGCACTGACCTGTCATCCTTCGAGGCCGCCGGGCGGCTCTGGGAGGCCGGCCTGGGAAGGCCGTCATGAGTCTTTCCCCCTTCTGGGTGGACCTTCATCTTCACACAGTCCTCTCTCCCTGCGGAGAGCTGGAAATGGGGGCTCCGGAGATCGTGGCGGCCTACAGGAAGGCGGATATCGCCCTCTGCGCGGTTACCGACCATAATGCGTCGGATAACGCGGAAGCCGTGGCCGGCGCCGCAGGAGTCAGCCCGGTCGTTCTCCCGGGGATGGAAGTCCAGACTGCCGAAGATATTCATATCGTCGTGATATTCCCCGGTCTTTCTGAGGCCGGGGATTTTCAGGCGTGGCTTTGGAAGAAAATGCCGCCTGTGGCAAACCGTCCGGAAATTTTCGGAGACCAGCTGATCATCAACAAGGACAACGGCATTACCGGAGAGCAGGATATTCTACTTGTCCAGGGAGCGGGATATTCCGCCGACGAGACGGCGGAAGAGGTCCGGAGCAGGGGAGGCCTTGTCATCCTCGCCCACCTGGACAGGCCGTCCTTTTCCTACGAGGCGGTTCTCGGTCCTGTGCCGGACGATTTTCCCTGCCACGCCCTGGAACTTTCCCCCGCCGTTTCCCACCGCGAATTCGCCCGATGGAGAGAGCGATATCCGGACCGGGTCTTCATCCGTTCTTCAGATTCCCACAGGCTTACCACCATCTCCCGGGACAGATGCACCGCCATGATGCTCGAATCTCCATGCTTCCGGGAAATTGAACTGGCTCTCTGCGGTCAGGAGGGACGCTCTGTAGTCTGCCCCTGGGGTGACGGTTTGTCGTGGCGCCGTTCCAGTTCGGCGTAGATTTCCCTGGGGCTCACGCCTGAAGCAAGCAGGGCCGCCTCGAGGTGGTAGAGGAGGTCCGCCGCCTCGCATATGGTCTCCTTCCTGTCTCCGGCCGCCACGGCGAGGGCGGTCTCAACCCCTTCCTCACCGACCTTCTGTGCCACCCTCCGCAGTCCCTTTGAAAGGAGCCGGGCGGTGTAGCTTTCAGCCGGGTCGTCGAGACGCCGTTTCTCCAGGTATCTCCAGAGAACCCCCGGAAAGGTGCCCCTCCCTTCGCAGGGGGGTGTGAGGAGCTTGTGGAAACACGACCGCTCTCCCGTATGGCAGGCGGGCCCGGCCGGTTCAACCATGGCGAGAAGAGCATCCCCGTCGCAGTCCAGCCGGAGTTCCTGGAGGGCGAGGGTGTTGCCGCTTGTTTCCCCCTTCTTCCATATCTCATTCCGTGACCTGCTCCAGAAGGTCATCATGCCCGAGGAAAGGGTGGTTTCCAGGGATTCCCTGTTCGCCCAGGCCATCATGAGTACCTCACCTGAAAGCACGTCCTGCACGATGACGGGAACCAGACCGTCGCTGCCGAATTTCACATCGTCCAATGAGAATGCCACGTCCTATCACCTCGACGGGCGGACGGGAACGCCCCGTTCCGCAAGATAGCGTTTCAGATCCGGGATGCGTATCTCCCCGAAATGAAAGATGGATGCCGCCAGGGCGGCGTCGCTTCCTGCCCGGAATGTGTCCAGGATGTGCTCCATGGATCCCGCTCCGCCTGAGGCGATGAGGGGAACGGAGACCATTCCCGAAACGAGGGCGTTGAGCTCGTCGTCGTAGCCTGTTTTTACACCGTCCCTGTCCATGGAGGTCAGCAGAATTTCCCCGCACCCCCTGCGGACGCCTTCGCTGATCCACTCCAGGGCATCCAGACCTGCAGCGGTTCTTCCTCCGTCAATAAAGACCTCCCACTTTCCATTTCCGCATCGCCTTGCGTCCACCGCCAGGACTACTGCCTGCTTTCCGAGCAGGGCGGCGCATTCTCCGATAAGGGAAGGATTGCGGACCGCGGCAGAGTTCAGCGAGATTTTGTCCGCCCCGAGGGTGATAATGTCCCTTGCCTGTTCCACCGAGGAAATTCCGCCTCCCACGGTGAAGGGGATGAACAGAGCGTCGGCCACCGCCGAAACCCAGGCGGTCATTGTTTTCCTGCGTTCCGCCGAGGCCGTGATGTCGAGGAAAACCAGTTCATCGGCTCCTTCCGCCATGTAGGCCGCAGCCATCCGGGCAGGATCGCCGGCGTCCCTGAGGTTCACAAAGTTCACTCCCTTGACCACTCTTCCCTCCTTGACGTCCAGGCAGGGGATGATTCTTTTCGTCAGCATGCCGAAGCCTCCTTCAGGGCGTCCTCGAGCCGCATCGTTCCATCGTACAGTGCCCTGCCCAGAACGGCGCCGGCCATCCCGTCCCGGGCAAGGGCGTGGATGTCCTTCAGGGACGAAATGCCCCCGGCGGCGATAACGGAAATGCCGGGGAAAGAGGTGCTCAGCCTCCGGTACATTTCCCGGTCAGGCCCCGTTCCCGTTCCATCCCTATGGACGGCGGTGACAAGAAAGAGGGAAAAACCCGAAGCTGTCAATCCTTCCACGAGCCGTTCCGGGGAGAAGTTCGCCGTTTCCTGCCAGCCGGAGACGGCAACCCGGCCGTTCCGGATGTCTACCGCAGGGATGACTCTGGCCCCGTACCGGCTGAAGAATGCTTCCGCCCCGGCGGGGTCAGAAGCGAACAGGCTCCCTGAGTAAACTCTTTCTGCCCCCGCTGAAAAGGCTGCGTCAAGGTTTTCCGTCGTCCGGAGACCTCCGCCGTATTGGACCCTGAGTCCTGCGTCCAGCAGCGTTCCGATGACGGAAAGGTGGCAGGGGAATCCCTTCTTCGCCCCCTCGAGGTCGATGACGTGGATCCACTCCGCTCCCGCTTCCCGGAAAGAGCGGGCCGTTCCCGCGATGTCGGAGCCGAACACCGTCCGTTCCTCGAAACGCCCTTCCCGGAGGCGGACGATCTCTCCTTCGAAAAGGTCCATGGCCGGGTAAATTTCCATCACGGGACCTCCTTCGCAATATGGGCGGCAACTCCGGAAAGAAGAGCCAGGCCCGCCCGGCCGCTTCGTTCCGGGTGGAACTGGAACCCGGCGATCCTTCCCCTGAGAACCATGGAGGTGAAGGATACTCCTCCGAGGGAGGTGTGCCCCGCGGCAAAGGCGGAATCAAACAGGGCGTAGCTGTGAACGAAGTAAAAATATTCTCCGGAGGAAACCGCAGGGGAGAATTCCGGAGGATTTCCCGTCCATTCCACCGAGTTCCACCCCATGTGGGGGATTTTCTCCGCTTCAAGAATGCGGATTTCTCCCGGTATGAGTCCCAGCCCGGGATGGATGCCTTCCTCGAGGCCCCGTTCGCAGAGGAGCTGCATGCCGAGGCAGATGCCGAGAAGAGGTTTTTCTTCCGCGGCCCAGGCGATGAGGCGGTCCGCCCAGCCGGACGCCCTGAGTCTTGCCGATGCGGGGCCGAAGGCCCCCACTCCGGGAAGAACGGCCAGTGAGAATTCCGGCGTGAGTTCCGCCGGGGAGGATAGAAGCCTGGCTTCCTCCCCGAGGGAGCTGAAAGCCCGGCGGACGTTGCCTGTGTTGCCCACCTGGTAGTCGACGATGGCGATCATGCAAAGGTACCCTTTGTGCTTTGTAGGTTCTCCGCCGGGAGGAACGCTTCTCTCAGGGCCCTTCCCGCACCCTTGAAAAGGGCCTCGGCGAGATGGTGGGCGTTGTCGCATGCGAGGGCCTGGGCGTGGAGGGTGATCCTGCTCTCCCTGCAGAAGGCCTTCCAGAATTCCGGGATGAGTTCCAGGTCAAAGTCGCCGCACTTTTCTGCCGGGAAAGTACCCTTCCACTCAAACTGCCCCCTGCCGCCCAGATCCGCCGCGGCCAGCACGAGGGAGCCGTCCATGGGGAGGGCGCACCATCCGTAACGCTTTCTCGGTGCTACCGCCGCCGCCATGCCGAAGGCCCGTCCCAGGACGATGCCCAGGTCCTCGGTGAGGTGATGCCAGTCTACCTCCTCATCTCCGCTCGCCTCCGCCACCAGCCCCATGCCTGCATGGAAGGCGAACAGCTCCACCATGTGGCGGAGAAAACCGCAGGAAACCGTAACCCTGACTTCCCCTCCCTCGGGGAGAAGTTCCAGGGAAATCACCGTTTCTTTCGTTGTCCGCTCCAGCTTCACTGTCATGGTCGTTTCTCCTTCACAAGGGAGGCTATTTTGTTCATTACCGACTGTATCTCCTTCCACCTCAGCGCCGTACTTTTCCTGCTTGCCACGAGCCTCAGGGAAACGTCGCACACGTGCTCCAGGACTTCCAGGCTGTTTGCCCTGAGGGTGCTGCCCGTCTGGACGATGTCCAGGATGCAGTCGCTCAGGCCGAGCTTGGGGGCCAGCTCGATGGAGCCGTGGAGGTGGATGATGTCCACCTGCGCTCCCCGGGCGGAGAAGTGCCCGTCCGCGATGCGGGGGTATTTCGTGGCAACCTTCAGTCCCATGAGTTCAGAGGCGTGTCCCCGGAATCGTTCCGCCTGGCTCCTTGGTCCGGCCACCACCACGGAACACCTGCCGGACCCCGTGTCCAGCAGCTCCACCACAGGCATGGCGCTTTCAAGGAGGACGTCTCCCCCGGCAAAGGCCAGATCCGCCGTTCCATAGCTCACGTACAGGGGAACGTCGGAAGGCTTGGCGAGGATATACCGGAAATCGCCCGATTCGATGACGAGTTTTCTTCCCGGGGAGGCGAGCCCGTCGCAGGGCAGTCCGGCTCCGGAGATCATTTCCACGGCATCGGAAAATACCCGGCCCGTGGGAAGGGCTATGGTGAGCATCACAATGCTCCTCCCTTTCCGGCAGGGGAGAGAGTATAGGCCGTCCCCGAGGCAAGGTCGATCCATGAGCGGCATCCCCGTTTTTCCGCTGCCTGGAGGGATGCGCTCCTGTCGCTGTTCCAGTTCATTTCAAGCCTGGTTCCGTCGGAAGAAAGATCTGCAGCCCTCCGGAGGGCTTCCTCGGGGGAAAGGCCGCCCGCCCACGCCATTACCGGAGAACGGCGGGACCTGAAGCTGGAGAGTGACGCCGCCTGCTCCAGGTCGAGCGCGAACCCCATGGCCTGCCCTCTCAGGCCGCAGGACGAAAGAAGCCTGTCGTATCGCCCCCCGCCGCCGAGAGACCGGCCGGACTCCCATGAATAGACCTCGAAAAGGGGACCGCTGTAATAGCCCGGATCCCTGACAAGGGAAAGGTCGATGGAGATCCTGTCTCCGAAGCCCTGGCTCTCCAGGGTCGCCGCAGTGGTTTTGAGGGCCGAGAGGGGCGCTCCCCTGCCCCAGAGTTTTTCCGCCTCGGCCAATACCGAGATGTCCCCCCGGAGGCGGGGGATGGCCGAGAGGATCGTCCGGTAAAAGTCGGGGATGTTTCCTCTCTCGAGTACGGCGAAATAGTCGGGAAGGCTTCCTTTCCTGAGAGCGTCGGCTAGTCCCTCCGCAGAGGCGGATTCCGCCGATGCAAGGGCCCTCTGGAGAAATGTAGTGTCGCCGAGGGCGATGGTCGTCCGTTCGAGCCCCAGGGCGTCGAGAACCCGGAGGAGCAGGGAGAGCATTTCGGCATCGGCGCCTTCTCCTTCCCAGCCGAGGAGTTCCGCCCCGATCTGGAAAGATTCGATGGACGTTCTCGGGGGAGCGGACTTCATATACACCCGGTCGCAGTAGCAGATGCGCAGGGGGCGTTCTTCCGGAGCGTAATGGGACGCAAGGTAGGCGACCGCCGCAAGGGTGATGTCTCCCCTCAGGCAGCACGGTTCGCCGTAGGGCGTGGTCAGGGCGACGAGCCTCGACCTTACCTGGGACGGCAGCTTGTCCCAGGCCGATTCAAGGAGCTGGAGGCCTGACGGAAGAAAGGGGGAGTACCCCCAGTTTTCGAAGAAGGAGAGAAATATCCTTCTGCACTCCTCCATGGCGGAAGCGAGCTCCCCGCCTACGTTGACGCAGCCTCTGGGCAGTCTGTTCACCATGATCCGGCTCCCGGCAGGATTGTCTTCATGAGCTTTTCCTCGCTTTATTAAAGTGATGTATTAGAGTGTTGAGATGATGACCTCAAGGATGGTATCATTATATCCACCGGGTGTAAAGCTGCAGAAAAATCATTCTTCTGCAGCCCGGGGGGAAGGGAGGATAATCCGTGGCGAAGGGAGAAAAGGGGAGATACGTTTGTTCAGCCTGCGGAGCGGCTGCCGTCCTCTGGACGGGGAAATGTCCCTCCTGCGGCGAATGGGGGGCCCTGGAGAAGGAACCTGACGCTCCCGTTCCCGGGGCGCCTCTCCGCTCTTCCCGGGCGTCCAGGGTGGACGTTGCCTCCGTGGTTCCCCCGGAAAGGATACCTGCCGGACTGGAGGAATTGGACCGGGTTCTCGGCGGGGGATGGGTCCCGGGTGGTGTTTTTCTCCTTGGAGGAAAGCCGGGGATCGGGAAATCCACCCTGCTTCTCCAAACCTGCGGGATGATGGCATCGGCCGGAAACAGGGTTCTCTATATTTCCGGAGAAGAATCGGAATCCCAGGTGGCCCTGAGGGCCCGACGGCTTGGCTCGGCATCGGGGGGCCTGGACCTTTTCTGCGACAGTGACCTGTCTGCCGCCCTTTTCTGCCTGGACGGCCATCGCTTTTTCGTGGTGGACAGCGTCCAGGCCATGAGGGCCGACGGAGCGGAAGGGTGGGCGGGAAGTCCCGGCCAGGTCCGGGCATCGGCCCAGATGTGCATCGCCGCCGCCAAGGACCGGGGCATCCCTGCCGTCCTGGTGGGCCACATCACCAAGGAAGGCAGGATTGCGGGCCCCATGCTCCTGGAGCACATGGTGGACGGTGTACTGACCTTCTCGGGGGACGACTATTCTCCGTACAGGATGCTCCGGGCGAGCAAGAACCGTTTCGGAAGCACCGACGAACTCGGGGTCTTCGAGATGGGGGAGAACGGCCTTTTTCCGGTGAAGGACGTGAGCGGCCTGTACTGGAACAAGGCGGAGGAGTCGGTTCCCGGTGTGGCCATGACGGTGGTCCTGGAGGGTACTCAGCCCCTGGTGGCGGAAATTCAGTCTTTGGCGGCCGCAACGGCTTTTCCCTACCCGAAGAGGACGGGGAGGGGAATCGACCTGAACAAGATACAGCTCTTCACCGCCGTGCTGGAAAAGCGGTGCGGAACAGGATGCGGCCTTTTCGACATTTACGTGAACGTGGCGGGAGGGCTCGCCCTCCGGGAGCCCGGGGCCGACCTTGCGCTCTGTGCGGCCCTCGCTTCGGCGGTACGTGATGTTTCCCTCCCTGAAAAATGCGTTTTTCTCGGGGAGGTGGGTCTGGCGGGAGAAGTACGGCCGGTGGTGCGGCTTGCCAGAAGGCTCCATGAAGCGGCACGGCTGGGTTTCACCAGGGCTGTGGTCAGCTCCAGGGAGGAACTGGCGGCGAAGAAAGCCCCCATAGACATTGTGAGGGCGGCAACACTGAATGATGCCCTGAAGGCGGTGATGAGATGAACAGGAAGATTCGGACATGCTGGGGCGCCTTTTTTGCGGCTTTCCTGCTTTTTCTCCTTCCGGTGCCGGCGGCGGCTTTTGTGCTTGCCGCATCCCTGGAAGGAACGGTGGGCATCTCCATGGAAAAGTTCGCGGGAGACGTTCTGGACAGGGCTGCCAGGGAGGAGGCGGCAATGGTGGTCTTTCGGCTGGACACTCCGGGGGGCCTGGTGAGTTCCATGAGAGGGATCACCGCGGCGATACTGGAGTCAAAAGTTCCGGTGGTGGTATGGGTTTCGCCGAGCGGTGCGAGAGCGGCCTCTGCAGGAGCCTTCATACTCCAGGCGGCCCATGTGGCGGCCATGGCGCCGGGCACCAACGTGGGCGCGGCCCAGCCTGTGATGGCATCCGGGAAGGACGCTCCCGACACGGACATGAAAAAGAAAATAACCAACGATCTCGCCGCCCAAATCAGGTCTCTTGCCCAGCTGAAAAAGCGGAACGCTGACGTGGCTGAGAAGATGGTCACCGAGAGCCTCTCCATTACGGCCGAGGAGGCCCTTTCTCTCGGAGTGGTGGACCTCGTGGCATCCGACGTGGAATCCCTTCTGCTCGGCCTTCGGGGAAGGGAGGTTGCGGTGGGCACCCGGACGGTGTACCTCGATCCCCCTTCCGGCCCGCCCGTCGAGGTGTCCATGAGCCTGAGGGAGAGAATTCTCCAGTTTATCTCCAGCCCGGACATCGCGTACCTCCTCCTGACCGCGGGGGTGCTGGCGATTATTTTCGAGGTCATGTCGCCGGGGGGCTTTGTCCTCGGAACGGCGGGAGCCGTCATGGTCCTTCTTGGGGCCTTCGGCCTCCGGATGCTTCCTTTCAACTGGGCGGGCATCATCCTTCTTGTTGCAGGCGTGGGCGTTCTGGTTCTCGACCTGCTGGTGGGAGGAATCGGTGTGCTCAGCCTGTTCGGCCTCGCGGCCCTTGTCACCGGGGGGCTCATTCTTTTCCGTGCTCCGGGAGGTGAACTGTTGAACGTGTCCATGAGCTTCATCGCAGGAATGTCCATTGCCCTGGGGCTTTTCTTTTTTGCCGCTCTCTACCTGGTTCTGCGGTCCCTGAAACGGAAAACCTCTTCCGGCAGGGAGGGGATGATCGGCATGGAAGCGGAAGTGGTGGAGGACCTGGCGCCCGTGGGGCTTGTCAAGTGCCGGGGAGAGATATGGAGGGCCAGGAGCGGTGACGGTGCTTCCATACCCCGGGGAAGAACGGGAAGCGTTGCAGCGGTCCAGGGAATGACCCTGGTCATAGAAGAAGACGGCGGGAAGGTCCTTCCGGCCGGGGGAAGTTCGGAAAAAACAGCAGATTAAAAAGGAGGAGAACCCATGATTATCGACGCAGTGGAAATGATTCTCAGCATAGGCACGTCCTTCGGATTCCTTCTCATCGCGGTGTTCATCCTGGCATCGGCGGTGAAGGTGGTGCCCGAATACCAGCGGGTGGTGGTCTTCCGTCTCGGGAGGCTGGTGGGGTCCAAGGGACCCGGCATCGTCCTGGTCATTCCCGTCATCGACAGGGTGGTCAGGGTTGACCTGCGCGTCGTGACCCTGGACGTTCCCGTCCAGGAGGTCATCACGAAGGACAACGTTCCCATCAAGGTGAATGCCGTGGTGTATTTCCGGGTCATGGACCCGGCTTTCTCCGTGGTGGAAGTGGAAAACTACATTCTGGCCACGAGCCTCCTCTCCCAGACGACCCTCCGTTCCGTGGTGGGTTCGGCGGACCTTGACGAGGTCCTCTCTTCGAGGGAGAAGATCAACAGCGAGCTCCAGAAGATCATCGACGAGCGGACCGATTCCTGGGGCATCAAGGTCAGCGCCGTGGAAGTCAAAGAGCTGGAGCTGCCGGAGAGCATGAAGCGGGCCATGGCGAAGCAGGCGGAAGCGGAGCGGGAGCGGAGGGCGAAGATCATCAACGCCGAGGGAGAGATGCAGGCAGCCCAAAAGCTCAGCGAAGCGGCGAAGCAGATGGAGACGTCCCCCATCACGCTGCAGCTGAGGTACCTCCAGACGCTCCGGGAGATCAGCGGGGACAAGAATTCCACCACCATATTCCCCCTGCCCCTTGATCTTGTGAAGCCCTTCATGGACAGATTTTTCAGGAAGGATGAAGCGTAAGGCGGGGAAAAGCTGTCATGGATGAAGGCCGTTCCGGGTGGCTTTTTCTCCCCCGGAACGGCCTCTTTTGGTATATAATGCCTGAAAAGGCCGGTTCGTTACGGAAAGAACGGACAGCTGAACGACCGACGCCCGGGCTGACGGTTTTCCGCCAGTTGTAAAGGGCGGCTGGTCGTTTGTGCGTTTGCAGGAAAAATGCAGTGTTCATCAAGGAGGAAGGGTTAATGGGCTACGATTTTCAATCCATCGAGAAAAAATGGCAGCATACGTGGGAGAACGAAGGCACGTTCAATGCCGATGCCGACCCCTCAAGGGAAAAATTTTACTGTCTCGAGATGTTCCCCTACCCGAGCGGTGCCCTCCACATGGGGCACCTGAGGAATTATTCCATCGGCGACATGTTGACCCGCTTCCTCTGGAAGAAGGGCCTGAACGTGCTTCATCCCATCGGCTTCGACGCTTTCGGCATGCCCGCGGAAAACGCCGCCATGAAATACAACACCCCTGCGGCGGAGTGGACCTGGCGGAACATCGAGCACATGACGGAGCAGCTCAAGCACATGGGATGCAGCTACGACTGGCGCAGGCGGGTCGAGACGTGCAATCCCGACTATTACCGGTGGACCCAGTGGATCTTCCTCCAGTTTTTCAAGAAGGGGCTTGCCTACAGGAAAAACGCTCCTGTGAACTGGTGTTCAAGCTGCAGCACCGTGCTTGCCAACGAGCAGGTCATCAACGACGGGCACTGCTGGAGATGCGGCACTCCCGTGGTGAAGCGCAACCTTGAGCAGTGGTTCCTGAGGATAACCGATTATGCCCAGGAACTGCTTGACGATCTTGAGAACCTTCCCGGCTGGCCCGAGCGGGTCAAGATCATGCAGCGGAACTGGATCGGCCGCTCCGAGGGCGCCCGGCTCTCCTTCACCGAGAAGACCACCGGCGAAAGCATCGAAACCTTCACCACCCGTTTCGACACGATTTTCGGCGTGACCTTCCTCGCTCTTGCCCCCGAGCATCCCTTCGTCCAGAAGATCATCAGCCTCTCCCCTGAAGGGGACAGGATTTCGGCCTTCGTTCAGAAGTGCGTTTCCCAGAGCTCCATCGAACGCACCGCGGTGGGCGGCGAAAAAGAAGGCATCTTCACCGGCTTTTCCGCTGTGAACCCCGTGACGGGGGAAGAGTTCCCTATCCTCATCGCCAACTACATCCTCATGGATTACGGCACCGGAGCCATCATGGGTGTGCCCGCTCACGACCAGAGGGACTTCGAGTTCGCCAGGAAATACGGCATCCCCGTGAAGCCCGTGATCAACCCCGCCGAAGGGGAACCGCTTGACGGAGACACCATGGAAAGGGCCTTCGAGGATGACGGAATCACCTGCAACTCGGGGCAGTTCGACGGCCTTCCCACGTCGCAGGCGATCCCCGGGATGATCGACTGGGGCGTTCAGAAGGGATTCTGCACCAGGGAAGTGAACTTCAGAATCCGGGACTGGCTCATTTCCCGGCAGAGATACTGGGGAGCCCCCATTCCCGTGGTCTACTGCGAACACTGCGGTGTGGTACCCGTTCCGGAAGAGGAGCTTCCGGTGCTTCTTCCCGACAACGTGAAGATAACCGAGGTCGGTAAGTCGCCCCTTGCCGAGGACAGTGAATGGCTTTCCGTGCCCTGCCCGAAATGCGGCCGTCCGGGGCGCCGGGAAGCGGACACCATGGATACGTTCATCTGCTCCTCCTGGTACTTCTTCCGGTACTGTTCGCCCAGGAACGACGGCGAGGTGTTCTCGAAAGAAGAGGCAGCCTACTGGATGCCCGTGGACCAGTATATCGGCGGCATCGAGCACGCCTGTCTCCACCTGATCTATGCCCGGTTCTTCACCAAGTTTTTCGCCGACATCGGGCTGAGCACCGCCCGGGAGCCCTTTACCAACCTCCTGACCCAGGGCATGGTCATCAAAGACGGCGCAAAAATGTCCAAATCCCTGGGGAACGTGGTCGATCCCGATGAAATCATCTCGCGGTACGGTGCGGACACGGCACGGCTCTTTATTCTTTTTGCCGCTCCTCCCGCCAATGACCTCGACTGGTCGGAGCGGGGAGTGGAGGGGGCCCACCGGTTCCTCAACCGGGTATGGCGCCTCGTTGAGGAGAATCTCCAGGTTCTGGGGAAACCCGGTCCGGCCGGGCCGGTACCCATGAAAGACCTGAAGGAACCCCGTCTTCGGGATCTCAAGAGAAAAATCCACACCACCATCAGGGACGTGACCAGGGACATCGACCAGGAAAAACAGTTCAACACCGCCGTGGCCCGCCTCATGGAGCTCCTGAACGCCCTCGGTTCCTTCAGGCCCGGGAGCGACGAAGAACATGCGCTGTTCCTCGAGGGAGTCGAGGTCCTTCTTTCCTGCCTGAATCCCTTCTGCCCCCATCTTACGGAAGAGCTGTGGGAGATGACGGCACACGGAGAACCGCTCGCGAAACTTCCATGGCCTTCGGCGGAAGAAGAGGCTCTCGAGGCCGATACGGTCACCGTGGTGGTGCAGATCAACGGCAAAGTCCGGGAAAAGACGGAATTTCCCGCAGGGCTCGGCGAAGAGGAACTGAAGCGCATGGCCCTCGAACTCCCCGGAGTGGCGAAACGGATCGAGGGACTGGAGATCGTCAGGATCATCACTGTTCCCGACAGGCTCGTCAACGTGGTGGTGAAGGGGTAGTGCCCAGGCTGAAGGCGCTGACCACGTCCGGTGCCGCCGGGCGGCAGCTCCTGGAGGACACCCTCGCCGCTCTCGCGGCGGAGGGATACACCCGTTCCGGGGTCTCCGAAGGAGGCGAATGGTCCGCTCTTATTTCCGCGGGCAGGACGGGCAGCCTGTTCGATGAAAAACGGGTGACAGTTGTGGAAGGGGCCGAACTTCTCGGCCCCTTCCCCGATGCCCTGGAGCCCTTCCTCGAAGATGAGGGGGCCTCGGAAGTCATCCTCCTGGTCTATGAATCGGCCCCCACGAAACTCTTCGCTCCTGAGATAAAGAAAAAAGTCGGCTTCATGCGGGCGGGAACCACCTCCCTGGCTCCTTGGGAGCGGAAAGGGTGGCTCCTGACCCTGGCGAAAGGGATGAACGTCCGGCTGTCCGACGACGGGGCCGCCTTCCTGGCCGAGATGCTCGACGATCCCGGCGAACTCCGGTCCGAATTGGACAAGCTCGGCAGGTACGCAGCAGGGGAGGTGATCACCGGGGATATGGTGAATAACCTCTCCTTCGACGAGGGAAAGAGCAGGATGCTCTCTTTTCTGGATGCCTTCTGCACGGGCCGAACGGGGGAGATCTTCTCCTGCCTGGAGCACCTCAAAAAGGAAGACAGCGTCCTTCCCCTTGTCACTGCCCTGTACAACAGGATCCGTCCGGCGCTTTACCTCGGGCTCTTCCCTGAAAGGGGCGGCGACTGGGTACGCCTCGTCCTCCAGATCAAGGAATACCCCCTCAAAATGTCCAGGGAAGCCCTCAGGCGCTACCCGGCACAGGCTTTGGCCGATCTCGCCGCCGGTCTGATCTCCCTTTCCTGGAAGGAGAAAACTTCTTCGGCAGAAGGCTGGTTCGGCTTTGAGGCCCTTCTGGCCCGGTGCATGGAAAGCGGCGGGAGCAAATAAAAAAAGCCGAGAGGACGTCTGTCCGCTCAGCTTGCAATGCCCTGCCGTGCCGTAATGGTGAGAAATCAGGCCGACTGAGTGTAAAGGGTTTTCACCCTGTTCGTGATCATGGACTTTCTTCTGGAACCGGTGTTTCCATGCATAACGCCCTTGACAACCGCCTTGTCGATGACGCTCTGGGCGATGGCAAGACGCTTCTCAGCGAGGGCCGTATCCTTGTTTTCAACAGCTTCAAGGACTTTCTTCACGGCGTTCTTGCAGCGCGTCGTCCAGAAACGGTTGTAGAGCCTATTCTTTTCGCTGGTTTTCATCCTTTTCGCTGCGGACTTCTTATTGGGCATGAACCTCACCTCCTCCCGCCAGAACCACGACATTCTAGCACGATTTCTGTTATATTAGCAAGGGATGGAAAACAATGTCCCGAAAAAAAGGAAGAGAGAAAAACGTGATGGACATACCCCCAATGGAGAACTTCTTCGGCCCTGCCGGCCGGCTCGCCGGGATATTCCCCTCCTTTGAATACAGAAAGCAGCAGGCGGACCTTGCCGAGGAGGTGCGGCAAACTCTTCTCGGAGGACCGGGCGAGGTTCTCGCCGCCGAGGCGCCCCCGGGAGTGGGAAAGACCTTTGCCCTGCTCATCCCTGCCATGCTTGAAGCGGCGGCCTCGGGAAAGAAAATTCTCTTCCTCACCGCAGGCATTCCCCTCCAGGAGCAGCTTATCCTCAAAGACCTTCCCGCCCTCAACCGGGTGCTTGGGCTCTCCCTTCCCTTCGGGCTTCTGAAGGGGAAGGGAAACTACGCCTGCCTGGTCAGGGCCGCCGAGGCCTCGGAAAGCGGCAGGGGAGGTTTTCTCTCCTTCGGGGACGGAGGTGCTGCATCAATGCTCATCACCCAGTGGCTCGAGACCACGGAGACGGGGGATCTCTCGGAACTGCACCTGCCCCCTGATTCTCCGGCGGTGGCGGCAGTGGCGGCCTCTTCGAGAGCCTGTCTCGGCTTCCGCTGCCCCTTCAAGGACAGGTGCTTCTCCCGGAAGGCCTTCCGGGAGGCCCAGGACTGGTCCGTGGTCGTGGCAAACTACCACCTCTTTTTCTCCTACCTGCTCGGGGCAGGAAAGCCCTTTCCCGTCTCCTGCGACATCCTGATCTGCGACGAGGCTCACAGGATCCCCGAGGCCGCGAGATCCTCCATGGCCATGTCGGTTTCCGCCGATGACTTTTCCAGGCTGCTCCGGCATCGTGCCGTGTCGGGAGGAGCTTCGCTCCTGGAGCATGGTTCATCCGCCGGAAGGATCGCCGCCCTGTCGGGAGAAATACGTCAGGAGACGGCCCGTTTCTTCGACCTGCTCGAGGTCAAGGTGCCGGCGAAAAAGGCATCCTTCACCGGGCCCTGCGAAGAGCTGAGGTACCAGCAGGCGGTTGTTTCGGAGAAGGTGCTGGAGCTTCTGAGGCTCTTCGCTCCTCTCGTGGACGAGCAGGATGAACCGGATCCCGGGCAGTCCGCCGCGGCGGTATGGGCTGAGGAGCTTCGCCGGGTTCGGTATGCCCTCCAGTGGTGCACCGAGGTGAAAAACTATCCATCCTGGGCGTACTGGAAGGAAGGCCGTTCTCTTGCCAGCGCTCCCGCCGCTCCCTTTGCGGAACTGGCTGACAGCTTTCTCTCCGGAGCCCCGGACTCGATTTTCTTCATGTCGGCCACCCTTACCGCGGGAGGAAAGTGGGATTACTGGATGCGGGAAACAAAAATCGAGCCCACCCGGTTTTTTATCGCCGGATCCCCCTTCGACCTGGCCGGCCAGATGGAAATCCTGGTGGTGGATACCGGTATGGACGTTATGAATCCGGCCTATGACGATACGGTCTGTTCGGTTATAGAAAAACTCGTGGAGAGCAACGGCGGAAGCACCCTCGTCCTGCTGAGCTCCCTGCGCCTCCTCGGGAAAGCGGCGGGGACGCTCCGGCGGAAGGAGAGAAGCTACACCGTTCTTGTCCAGGGGGAGCTGCCCCGGTCGGATCTGCTCAAGATGTTCAGGGAGGACAGGACATCGGTACTCATCGGAAGCGCCTCCTTCCGGGAGGGAGTGGATATTCCCGGGGACGGCCTGACCCAGGTCATCATCGACAGGATTCCCTTCCCTCATCCCGGGGATCCCCTTGTCCAGGCACGGAACGCTCTCGAAGGGAGCGCCGCCTTTTCGAGGACAATCCTGCCCGAGGCAAAAATGCTCCTCAAACAGGCTGCCGGGAGGCTTATCCGCTCACGTGAGGACAGGGGCAGGGTCGCCATCATTGACGGGAGGGTACTCCAGAGAAGGGACTGGAACATTCCGGCGGCTCTGCCGCAGGTAAAATACCGCCGCCTTGTAGTCTCCTCGAACCTTGCCGCAAAATCTGTTGCTCCCGCCGGATCGGTGTGATATAGTATCAAGGCTGAAAAAAAGAAGCCGTTGAAAAGCGGCTTATGTTCTTTATTGCCATTGGGAGGTGTCATCGTGAAACAGACGTTTCAGCCCCACAACAGACCGAGGAAAAGAAAGATGGGCTTCCTCGCCAGGTCGAGCTCTCCGACAGGACGGCGGGTTCTGCGCAACCGCAGGAGAAAGGGCCGCGCACGGCTGGCCGTGTAATCGTTGAGATTTCCTTTTCCCCGGTCTTCGCGCCTTCAACGAGGGTGGGAGTATGACCTTGTCTTCCGCACCGGCAACCGACTGAAAGGCGAGCTGGTGCGGTTGCTGTTTCTGGAGGCTCCCGACGGCAGGACGCGCGTGGGGTTCGCCGTGGGGAAGCGCCAGGGAAAGTCTCACGAGAGAAACAGGGGACGGCGGATTCTGAAGGAAGGCTTTCGCCGCCTTCTGCCGTGGATGAAGGCGGGCGTATGGGTTGTAGCCTCCCTTCGGACCGGGGGAATGAACGCAGGCGCCAGAGAAGTGTATTACGATCTTGCCCGGGCGCTCGGCAACCGGGGAATAATGGCCGGGGGATGGCCCGGCCCCGACTGGGACTGTACCGAAGAGGGAAGGAAGGAATGACCGTGAGCGCCGCCTCCCGGATAGGCATTGGACTCATCAGAGGCTACCAGCTTTTTGTTTCGCCCCTTCTCGGGCATAACTGCCGCTTTTATCCCTCCTGTTCGCAGTATGCCGCAGAAGCGATGGCGGTACACGGTTTTTTGAAAGGTGTTTTTCTGGCAGCAAAAAGGATAGGAAAATGTGCCCCGTGGCATCCGGGGGGATACGACCCCGTGCCGCCCCGGTCTGATAACAGCGGGGCTTATATCTCCGAGGAAGGTGATCGATAGTGGGTTCAATCTGGAAATTGGGTGGAGACCTGATGATGAGGCTCATGGAGATTGTCCATGGCTTTACCGGGTCCTGGGGCCTCGCAATTATTACGCTGACGCTCATCGTCAGGCTTCTTCTGCACCCCCTGACGCAGAAGCAGATGGCAAGCATGCAGAAGATGCAGAAACTCCAGCCGCGCATCAAAATGCTTCAGGAAAAGTACAAAGGTGACAAGGAATCCCTCAACAGGGAAATGATGGCCCTCTACAGGGAAAACAAGGTAAATCCCGCAGCCGGGTGCCTTCCCCTCCTGGTGCAGCTTCCCGTGTTCATCCTTCTCTACCAGGTGCTGACGAATTATGACTTTTCCGGTGTCTCCTTCCTCGGAATCCAGCTCGACGGCTCGGTGCTCTCAACCCTCGGGCATGCACTCGGCCTGGCTGTCGAAAAGGAGGAACTCGGCATCATGGCGGTGGCTTACGGCATCATGGCGAACCCGGCAGGGCTCCTGAACATCGGGGTCTATCTCGCCAATACCCTTCTTCTCGCGGGCATCGGGTTCCTGACGTGGTACCAGCAGCAGCTCACCGCCAGCGGAAATCCCCAGATGGCCATGATGAACTGGTTCATGCCTCTCTTCCTCACGTTCATCTGTCTCAGTCTTCCGGGAGGCGTTCTTCTCTACTGGGGTGTTTCATCCCTGCTCGGCGTGGTCCAGCAGCTTCGCATGTCACGGAAAACGGCGGCGGAAATGCAGCAGAAGCCGGCCCTTTTCAAGGACAAGCCTACGAAAAGCGGCGACTGAAGACTGATCGCCCCTTCCTCTCCTGAAAGGAGGATTGCTGTGAACGATAACGAAGTTCTCGTCCTCGACGTTCCCTCCGTGGAAGAAGCCCGGAAAGCGGCAGCCGGCCAGTGGGGGCTCGATCCCTCGGATGTTGCCGTCAAGGTGATTGAGGAGGAAAAGAGCTTTTTCGGCCTCCTCGGGAGGAAGCTCCGGGTGGAAGCCCGACCCGTGGCGCCGCTCTCGGCACTCCGGGGAAAGGCCATGGCGGCCCGCCTCCTGGAGATGATGGAACTCCACATCATCCCGGAACTGTCTGATGACAACAGGATCAACCTTACCGGCCAGGATGCGGGGATCATCATAGGAAAATACGGTGAAACCCTCAAATCCATGGAATTTCTGCTGAACCTCATGACGAGGGGAGTGGACGAGGGGGAGAGGATCTACCTTGACAGCGACGGCTACAGGGAGCGCAGGGAGCTCAGCCTTCAGCGCCTTGCCCTTGCCGCGGCCAGAAAGTCGGTGAAGCGGGGCAAGCCCACTTACCTCGAGCCCATGACCAGCTGGGAGCGGAGGGTGATCCACATGACTCTCAAGGACGACAGCACTGTGGAAACCAAATCTGTGGGAGAAGCTCCCTCCAGGAAGGTTGTCGTCTGGCCCGTAGCTCCGGCCCGTTCCTCATCGGGCCCGGCGCGGCGCCCGGGACGGAGGCGCGCCTGAAGGTGCGCCCTGTTCTTTTTGAAATCGGCGGAATACAGGTCCACAGCTATTATGTGCTGTGGACCTTCGCTTTGTGTCTCGCGGTGTTTCTGACCAGGAGAAGGATGACGGAGCTCTACGGAGTGCACGACGATGACGCCAGGGTTATCATCGCCCTCTCCTTCGCCGGCATGCTCATTGGCGCAAGGGCCGGATCGGCTGTGGAATTCCGGGAAATCTATTCCGCAGAACCATGGCGGCTTCTCCGTTTCTGGGAAGGAGGGCTCTCCGCCGTTCCCGCCTTTCTCGGCGCCGGAGCGGCAGGCATTGTCGCTTCATGGAAGCGGGGCATCCCGGTGTGGGTTACCGCGGACAGTGCCGCCGTGCCTGCGGCATTCACGGTTGCCCTGGGCCGATGGGGATGTTTTCTCAACGGATGCTGCGGAGGAACGGCAGCGTCCGTTCCATGGGCTGTCGCATTCTCGGGAGATCCTGCCGGGGTGCTCCGCCATCCGACACAGCTGTATTATGCCTTCGGAGCCCTCTTCATCGGCGCCGCACTCCAGTGGACAGAGCAGACCCGCCTCAGCTTCGGCGGTGACAGGCGCATCCGGGGAGCTGTTCTCTGGCCTCTTTTCATGGTATTGTACGCCCTTCTCCGGATTGTTGCCGATCCTTTCAGGGCCGAGTATGGAACCGCAGGACTCAGGGGGGCCCGGCTTATCCTGTTCGCCGTTCTCGCAGCAGGTAGTCTCTGGCTCGCATTTTCTCTCCTTTTCCGGAGGGAGCGAAAGAAATGCTGAAACGGGGATACGTAAAAAAAACGATGTATTACCGCTCCTTCCGAATACAATAAGAAAAAACGATTTCGGGGGTGAAACACCATGAAACCAGCAAACAGAAGATCACAGTTTTTCGGAACATCCAAAGCGCTCATAGCTGCCGTTCTTGTCCTTTCGGCTCTTCTCGCCTCGGCGCCCGCTTTTGCCCAGGATCCCTTTTCGGGCAATCCCGTGGCGAAAATCGCCCGGGAACTTTCCCCGGCGGTGGTGAACATCGATGTGGAGGCCATGGTAACCCGGCCGGTCCATCCTTTTGCCGACGATCCCTTTTTCAGGCAGTTCTTCGGCGAGGAATTCAGGCGGTTTTCCCGTACTGTCCCAATGAAAGGGCGGGGATCGGGATTCATCGTTTCCAGGGAAGGGCACATCCTTACCAATAATCACGTTGTGGACGGAGCGGACAAGATAACAGTCACCTTCTCCGACGGAAAAGTCCATGAAGCAAAAGTTCTGGGCAAGGATCCCACCTTTGACCTGGCCGTTCTGAAAATCGACGGGAACGGGAAGGATTTCCCTGTCCTCGAACTCGGTGATTCAGACAAAAGCGAAGTAGGTGAATGGGTTGTGGCCATCGGAAATCCCTTCGGTCTCGAGCATACCGTAACCGTCGGCGTCATCTCCGCCAAAAACCGCAGCATCCACGCCGGAAAGGTGAATTTCGACGGTTTCCTTCAGACTGATGCAGCCATCAACCCCGGCAACAGCGGAGGGCCTCTCATCGATCTCAACGGCCGGGTGGTCGGCATCAACACCGCCATCGTTCCCTATGCCCAGGGCATCGGTTTCGCGGTCCCCGTGAACATGGCAAAACAGGTCATGGATGATCTCATTCGCTACGGCAGTGTCAAAAGAGGATGGCTTGGCGTATACATCCAGTCCCTCACTCGTGACTTTGCGGAAGCCTATGGAATAGAAGAAGAGAACGGGGCCGTGGTGAGTGACGTTCTGGCCGACTCTCCGGCGGAAAAAGCAGGTCTTCAGCGGGGAGACGTTATTCTTACCGTCAACGGTGAGAAGGTAAAGAACAATCAGGAGTTTGTGTCAAAAATACGGCAGCGCCTTGCCGGAGAAAAGGTCACCCTGGGTATCATCCGGCAGAAAAAGAAGATCGATGTGCCGGTTACCCTCGGTGAGATGCCGGGCAACGAGGGGGCTGCTATTGAAGCAGCTTCCGCCGGATCAAAAATGCTCAAGGACCTTGGTCTCGAAGTGGCTCCCGTTTCAGAAGAAATTCAGAAAAAGCACAATCTGAAGAACCGTGAAGGTCTCGCGGTCACAACGGTTGAGGAAGGCTCCTACGCCGCCCGCGGCGGAATCCGTGAAGGAGACATCCTTCTTGAAGTGAACGGCACCCGCCTGAAAACCCCCGGGGACCTGGAAAAGGTAGCCTCCGGCAGAGGACGGTCAACGGTGCTCCTTGTGTGGAGGGATGGAAGAACCTTCTTCGTTTCCATACGGGGAAGAAGCTGACTGGAGTTTGGATAAAAAACCCGCCCCTGACAGGGGCGGGTTTTTTTATTTCTTTTCGTCAGCTGTATTCCGGACAATTCATCTTGTATCCCACTCCCCGCACCGTGACCACGAGGGTGTCGCATCCAAAGGGGCGCAGCTTGTCCCGAAGGTATTTCACGTGAACGTCCACCACGTTGCTTGAACCGTTGTATTCCTTCCGCCACACGGAGGAGATGAGATTTTCCCGGGTAAAGACCTGGTTTTCGTTTCTGAGGAGCAGCTCCAGTATGTCGAATTCCCGGCGTCTCAGGGAAAGGGGCTTGCCGTCTATCCTGCACTCCCTTGACACCGGGTCGAGTTCGAGGCTGCCGCAGCGGAGGACCGAGTGCTGCCTGTCCGCGGTACGGCGGAGAAGGGCATTGACCCTGGCAACGAGCTCCCGGAAGTCGAAGGGTTTGGAAAGGTAGTCGTCGGCGCCCCTGTTCAGTCCGTCCACCCTGTCCTCCACCGTATCCCGGGCGGTGAGGAGAAGGATGGGGATTTCGTTTCCCTGGGACCTTACGGTGTCAAGCACCTGGAGTCCGTCGATTCCGGGGAGCATGATGTCCAGGATGATGCAGCCGTAGCTGCCCCGGGAGATCTTTTCCAGGCCTTCTTCCCCGGAAAAGGCGCTGTCCACGGAAAAGCCGTTTTCAGCGAACCCTTCCGAAAGAACCTGGACGAGATCCCTGTTGTCTTCGATAATGAGGAGCGGCACGAAAATCCCTCCCTTTCAGCTGGCGGGAACCTGGTTTTATTAACTCTAGAAATTAAAGCACAGAGATATTTAAAAGTCGAGGACAAAATGAAATGGTCACCCTGAATCTGAAATTTTGCTGAAAAATAAAGGCTGCATTCCCTGTGAACAATCCGGATTCAGTAAGCATATTCGGAGCGCAGCCGCCTATTTGCTTTCTGACGGAGGAAATGGTACTATTCTTGCGACCCAAACTCGGATACGGATGAAAGATTCCTTTCTGGGTTTCGGGATTTTTTTGTTGAGGTGAAAAACATGCTGGAGAAGGACAAGAAACAGGGTATTATCGCGGATTACCGTACCCATGGTGCGGATACGGGATCTCCCGAGGTCCAGGTTGCCATGCTCACGCAGCGCATCCGCGACCTCACGGAACACCTGAAGATTCACACGAAGGACTTTCATTCCCGCCGGGGCCTTCTGAAGATGGTCGGAACGAGAAGAAAGCTCCTCAGGTATCTCAGGGACAAGGATTTCAACCGGTACAAGACGCTTATCGAGCGGCTCGGGCTTCGGCACTGATCGGCCGGCCGGAAGAAAATTCGGTGCGGGGACATTTGTCCCCGCATTTTTTTTGGTTTTCCAGGCCCGGATTATGGTATTCTTACTCCGCATACAAAAAGAGAAAAGACATATAGAGGAGGAACAATGAATGGAAAAGCAGTTTTCAGTTGAAGTGGGAGGCCGGCCTCTCGTATTCGCCACCGGCAAGGTGGCCAAACAGGCCAACGGAGCCGTGGTGGCGAGTCACGGTGAGACTACCATCCTTGCCACGGCGTGCATTACCGACAAGCCCAGGACGGGGATCGATTTCTTCCCTCTCCTTGTTGATTTCGAGGAAAGATTCTATTCGGCGGGAAAAATTCCCGGCGGCTTCATCAAGCGTGAAGGCCGTCCTTCTGAAACAGCCGTTCTGAGCTGCCGGATGGTGGACCGCTCCATCCGCTCCCTTTTTGACGAAACCATGCGCCACGACGTTCACGTGGTGGCTACGGTGCTGGCGGTTGACCAGGTCAACCCGCCCAACGTCCTTGCAATAAACGCCGCGTCGGCGGCTCTCTCCATTTCCGACATTCCCTGGGGCGGCCCCGTGGGCGCCGTCCGCATCGGCCTTCTTGACGGAGAACTCGTGGTGAACCCCACCGAGGAGCAGATGCTGGTTTCAGAGCTTGATCTCCTCGTTGCGGGACACCTTGACGGCGTCACTATGGTGGAGTGCGGATCCAGGGAAGTTTCCGAGGAGATCCTCGTGGATGCCCTTGACCTCGCCCAAAGCGAGATCAGGAAGATCGTCGGCCTCTTCAACGAGATGCGGGCTTCCATCGGCCGGGAAAAACTTGTTCTGCCCGCGGCGCCTGCCTTCCCCGACATCGACCGGTGGATCACCGACAATCTCGGCGCCGAGATCCGGGACGCGGTACAGACTCATGAGAAGAAGCCCCGGGGCGACAAGCTCTCCGCAGCGAGAAACAAGGCCCAGGATCATTTTGCGGCAGAATATCCGGAGAGCGGAGACTATATTGCCGCCTTCATCGACGAGATGGTCAAGAAGACCATGCGTTCTCTCATCGTGGACGAGCGTATCCGGGTGGACGGCAGGGCCATGGACGAGCTTCGCTCCATCACCTGCGAGACGGGGATCCTTCCCAGGGTCCACGGGTCGGCCCTTTTCACCCGTGGCGAAACCCAGGCCCTCGTGGTGACCACCCTCGGCATGATGGGCGTGGACGACCAGATCCTGGACGGACTGAAGCAGGACGAGCCCGCCAAGAGGTTCATTCTTCACTACAACTTCCCCCCCTATTCCGTGGGTGAAGTCCGGCCCATGCGGGGACCGGGAAGAAGGGAGATCGGGCACGGAGCCCTTGCCGAAAGGGCACTCCGCTCCATGATCCCCGAGGAGGCGGATTTCCCCTACGTCATGCGGGTCGTCTCCGACATCCTCGAATCCAACGGTTCGAGCTCCCAGGCCTCCATCTGCGGCGGAAGCCTTGCCCTTATGAATGCCGGCGTTCCCATGAAGAAACACGTGGCCGGCATCGCCATGGGGCTCATCAAGGAAGGGGACAAGGTTGCTGTCCTGACGGATATCCAGGGCCTCGAAGACCACTTCGGCGACATGGACTTCAAGGTGGCCGGAACCAGGGACGGAGTGACCGCCCTCCAGATGGACAACAAGGCCGGGGGCATCACCAGGGGTATCCTGGAGCAGGCCCTCGGGCAGGCAAAGGCGGCACGGATGGCCATCCTCGAGAAGATGGAAGCCGCCATTCCAGCGCCGGACCAGCTTTCGCCCAATGCTCCCAGAATCTTCATGACCACCATCGACCCCGAAAAGATCCGCGACGTCATCGGTCCCGGCGGAAAGGTCATCCGGGGAATCACCCAGAAGACCGGCGTGAAGATCAACGTGGAGGACAACGGTGAAATCTACATCGGCGGCTCGTCCCAGGACAAGGTGGACGAGGCTCTTGCCATTATCCGCGGTCTCACGAAGGACCTCGAGGCCGGCGAAGTGTATTACGGCACGGTCACAAGACTCATGGCCTTCGGAGTGTTCATCGAGTGCCTCCCCGGCAAGGAAGGGCTGCTCCATGTGAGTGAAGTCAGCACGCACAGGATTCCCAAGGTGGACGACGTCTTCAAGGTGGGGGACAAAGTCCTGGTCATGGTCAAGGAAATCGACGACATGAACAGGGTGAACCTGACCAGGCGCCGTATCCTGGAGAACGAGGCCCGGATTTCCGACGAGGGCCTTTCCGACGTGCTGCCCGCCGAAAAGGAGCGGGAGGAGGCCATTGCCGCCCTCGCAGCGGCTGCAAAGGCCAATCCTTCTCCCGACAGGGATCGTCCTTCCCACGGCGGCGGCAGACCTGACCGGGGAGACAGGAGAGGCGGCGGCCCCCGACGCCATTCCTCCGGAGGAAGGGAATAGACCTCCCATGGAGGTTCCTGTAAAGATTGTCCGGGAGGGGAGGGCGAACGAGCTTCCCCTTCCGGAATATGCCACGCCATTTTCTGCGGGCGTCGACCTGAGGGCAGCCGATAACTGTGTTCTTCTTCCCGGTGAATGGACAGCCGTACCCACGGGGCTCAGGATCGAGCTTCCGGAGGGATACGAAGGCCAGGTCAGGCCGAGGAGCGGGCTGGCGGCCAGGCACGGCGTCACTGTGCTGAACGCTCCCGGGACAATCGACAGCGATTACAGGGGCGAGATACGGGTGCTTCTCATCAACCACGGAAAGGAATCCTTCGCCATATCCGCAGGCGACAGGGTTGCACAGCTCATCCTGGCCCCGGTGTCCAGGATCTCCTGGAGAGAGGAAGCCCTGGCGGATTCCGAAAGGGGCGAGGGAGGCTTCGGCAGCACCGGCAGGAGTTGACAGAAACGCCTTTTCGAGGTATAAGACACGAAAATAAGTTTATGCGATGACGGGGAGAGTAGAAGAACTCTACCGCACCAGAGAGGGAAACCCGAGGCTGGAAGGTTTCCTGCGGACATTCTTCGAAAACCGCCCCTGAGCGGGTGCCGAAAAACCTCCGGGAACAAGGCGCCGGGGTCCGCCCCTTACAGCGGTCTACGAGCGCCGTCCTTTTCTAAAGGCCGGAATTGGAGTGGAACCACGGCAAGCCCACGCCGTCTCCAGATGGAGATGTGTGGGCTTTTTTCATTTTTTCGAGGAGGAGAGAATCATGTTCGAACTGAAGGAACCGGGAGGAAAAAGCGTGCGGCTTTCGTCGGGAGCGGCGGGGGAAGCACTGGAGAAACTGGGTGTCAAAAGCGGAGCCGTGGCGGCGATGCTGAACGGAAGACCAGTGGACATGACCGCCGAGATCACTGAGAGCGGCGACATCGCTCCTATTACGGCCGACTCTGAAGAGGGGCTGGACATCCTCCGCCACTCGGCTGCCCACCTCATGGCCCAGGCCGTGGCCGGACTCTATCCCGGCACGCGGTATGGCGTGGGGCCTTCCATAAAGGACGGCTTCTACTACGACATGGAGATCCCCGGCGGCATTACCGAGGAAGACCTGCCCAAAATCGAGAAGGAAATGAAGCGCCTGGCAAAAAGGGCGATTCCGGTGGAACGGCGGGAGATGACCAGAGAGGAAGCCCTGGCCTATTTCCGGGAAAAGAACGACCCCTATAAGGCGGAGATCATCTCCGATCTGGAGGAGGATCATGTGTCCCTGTATTTCCAGGGCGATTACGCAGACCTCTGCCGGGGACCCCACGTGCCCAATACATCCTGGGTGAAGCACTTCCGCCTGCTCTCCGTGGCCGGAGCCTACTGGAGGGGCGACGAAAAGAACATCATGCTCACACGGGTCTACGGCACCGCCTTTGCTTCTGAAGAAGCTCTGGAGGCGTACATCCGGAGGATGGAGGAGGCGAAGAGCAGGGACCACCGCCGCCTGGGCAGGGAGCTCGATCTTTTCAGCCTCCAGAACGAGGGGCCCGGTTTCCCCTTCTTCCATCCCAAGGGCATGGTCATCATGAACTGCCTCGTGGACTTCTGGAAGAAAGAGCACACAAAACGGGGGTACAGCGAGATCCGGACGCCTCTCATCCTTGACCGGGATCTCTGGATACGGTCGGGCCACTGGGATCACTACCGGGAGAACATGTACTTCACCGAAATCGACGAACAGCCCTTCGCCATCAAGCCCATGAACTGCCCGGGCGGGATGATGGTCTACAAGAGCCAGTTGAGGAGCTACCGGGATCTGCCCATGCGCATGGCGGAGCTCGGGGTGGTTCACAGGCATGAGCGGAGCGGCGTCCTTCACGGGCTCATGAGGGTCCGGTGCTTCACCCAGGACGACGCCCACCTCTACTGTCGCCCCGACCAGGTGAAGGACGAGATCATAGGAATCATGAACCTGTGCAATTATATCTACAGGGACGTGTTCGGCTTCAAGTACACCATGGAACTCTCAACCCGGCCCGAAAACTCCATGGGTTCGGAAGAGCAGTGGGCTATCGCGGAGACGGCCCTGAAGCAGGCCCTGGACGAGACGAAGTCGGAGTACAGGCTGAACCCCGGCGACGGGGCGTTCTACGGCCCCAAAATCGACTTCCATCTCGAGGACTGCATCGGCAGAACATGGCAGTGCGGCACCATACAGCTGGACTTCCAGATGCCCGAAAAGTTCGACCTTTCCTACGTGGGGGCCGACGGCAAGGAACACCGTCCCGTGATGCTCCACAGGACTGTTCTCGGCAGTCTCGAGCGGTTCTTCGGAATCCTCGTGGAAAACTTCGCCGGAGCTTTCCCCTACTGGATCGCGCCCGTTCAGGTGCGGATTCTCCCCGTTTCAGGCGACTATGTAGAGTATGCCGGGAAAATCGCCTCTGAACTTCGGTCTTCGGGGATCCGTGTAGAAGTGGACGAACGGGACGAAAAACTCGGCAAGAAAATCCGGGATGCCCAGACCCAGAAAATTCCCTACATGGCCGTGGTGGGCGAGAAGGAAAGAGAGTCCGGCGGCGTCGCCCCCCGGGAGCGGAGCAGGGGAGATCTGGGCGCTATGTCCATGGACCAGTTCAGGGAAGTTCTGGCTGCGGAGTTCAATCCCATCAAGGTCTGAGAACCGGGAAGATGTCCGGCAAGAGACAAGCCTGATCCGGAATTTATCTGCAGTGCTAATATAAAAGAACGTTTTTACAAAGGTCCCGGCGTAACAAATGGTCGGGACCTGTTTCATTGAGCGGAATATCTTGAATCCCTTCTCTTCTACTGCTACAATTTTATGCGTTTTTCGCTTAAGATCCGGAACAATGCTCTTGAGCACCGAGAGACCTCATAATCAGAGAAAGGGTGAAGAAGCATGAAGTCAACGAAAAAGATCCTGATCCTGTTCTGCATCGCGCTTTTCCTTCTCTCCGCCGCAGGTTCTGCCTTTGCCTCCGGCAAGTTCGTCACCATCGTCACCGGTTCCACGGGAGGAACGTATTACCCCATCGGCACCATTCTCGCCAATCACTTCAATACCGCACTCATGGACAAGGGATACAAATGGTCCGCCCAGAGTTCGGGAGGCACAGTGGAAAATCTTGACATGATGCAGCGCAGCGAGGCCGAGATGGCTATCGCCATGGCGAATCTCACAGGCTTTGCCTATACCGGTACGGTCCGGTACGAAGGAAAGAAGATTGAAAACCTGCGCTACGTCATGGGGCTGTGGCCTGATGTGACCCAGTTCGTGGTGAGCGGCTCCTCCGGCATCAAAACATGGGCAGACCTGAAGGGTAAAAAGGTCGCCGTAGGTCCTGCAGCCTCCGGAACGGAATTCAGCAGCCGGGTTCTGCTGAAGGCTCTCGCGGGGCTTACTTTCGATGACATCAGGGCGGAGTACGTGGGCTACAGTGAAGCTTCCCAGGCCCTTCAGAACGGCCAGCTCGATGCCTTCAACGCCGAAGCCGGCGTTCCCGTGGCTGCAGTGGCTGAGCTTTATGCCGGACGGCAGGAAGTGAACATGCTCGAGTTTTCTCCTGAGGATATCGCAACATTGAAAAAGGAAGCCCCCTTTTATGCCGCAGTGCTCATTCCCGCAGGAACGTATCCCAACCAGGAGAAGGAACTCAGGGTGGCCGGAATCAAGTCCGCCCTTCTCGTTGGGAAGGATGTGCCCGAAGAGCTAGTTTATGACATGCTGAAGGTCGTGTACAGCAAGAAAGAAGACCTGAAGAATGAGCATGCAGCCTTCACGAAGGTGGATTTCGACAATCCCGTGGACGGCCTTTACGGTGCTCCTCTTCACCCGGGTGCCGTGAAGTTCTTCAAGGAAATGGGGATGACCATTCCCCAGGAACTTCTTCCCTGATTGCAGGGCAGGATATTACCAGCCATCCGGGCGGCGTGGGCCTTTTTTGCCCCATGCCGCCCTTTTTTCGAAGGAGCGAAACCGGATGAAAAAACTTCTTTCCGCACTTCTCCCGGGAGAGTCCATCCCAACGAGAAAACTGTCCGGAACTGCAGGCAGGGCCGCCCTCGTTCTTACCGTTTCCACAGCCCTTGTCCATTTCTGGATGAACAGCATCGGTCTGCTTATTGCCATAAAAATGAATGCAATTCACCTCGGCACCCTCATGGCGATCATCTTTCTTTTTTACCCGGCGTTTGCCGGATCTCCCAGGGAACGACCGTCCATGCCCGACTGGGTGCTGGCCACCGCCTCCCTGGGGTGCATGGTCTGGCTGCTCCTCACTTATGACAGGCTTCTACAGACGAACCTTCAGGCTACGTTCGCCGATCTTGCGGTCGCCGTGGTCACCATGGCCCTTCTCGTGGAAGCGAGCCGAAGGGCCGTAGGCCTCCCCCTGACAGTGCTCAGCCTTCTTTTCCTCGCCTATACCCGTCTCGGACCCTACTTCCCGGGGCTCTTTGCCCACAGGGGATTCAACTGGGAAAGAATCATCATCCGTATGGCTCTCACGGACCAGGGAATTTACGGGGTCACGCTCATGGTTTCCTCCAGCTATGTTTTCATGTTTATCCTTTTTGGCGCTTTCCTGGCAGCCTCCAGGACCAGTGAGTTTTTCAACGACTTCTCCCTCGCTCTTGCCGGGAGATACCGGGGAGGTCCCGCCAAGGTGGCCGTGGTCGCTTCGGCTCTCATGGGAAGCATTTCGGGCAGCGCCCAGGCAAATGTCGCCACCACGGGGGCCTTCACCATACCCCTCATGAAGAGGGTGGGGTACATGCCCCATTTCGCCGGGGCGGTTGAAGCGGCTGCCAGTACTGGGGGCATTCTCATGCCGCCCATCATGGGGGCATCCGCTTTCATCATGAGCACCTTCCTGGGGATTCCCTATGTGAAGATCATGATCGCCGGCTTCACTCCCGCGCTCCTGTATTACCTCGCCATCATGTTCATGGTGGACCTGAGAGCCAAGAAGAGAGGCCTGAAGGGCATGGAACCCCGGGATATTCCCTCGCTGAAGGCGACCATGCTCGACAAGGGGCACATGACCATTCCTCTCGCTGTCATCATCTACCTTCTCGTGGCAGGCTACACTCCCCTCTACTCCGCCTTTCTCGGTCTTTTTGCCATTGTCCTGGTCTCTTCCCTGAAGCGGTCCACCCGAATGGGAATACGGGAAGTCATAGAGGCTCTGGATGGAGGAACACAGAGCGCTGCCCCGGTGGGGATATCCTGCGCCATTGTGGGCTTCATCGTCGGTGCCGTGGGGATGACGGGGTTGGGCCAGGTGATTGCCATGAACGTCATCATGTTCGCTGGAGGAAAACTCTGGGCCGCCCTCATCCTCTGCATGATCGCCGCCATTATCCTCGGCATGGGACTTCCCGCAACCCCGTGCTACATCATTACGGCGACGATCGCCGCTCCCGCGCTCCAGCGGATGGGCGTCCATCCACTGGCAGCCCATTTCTTCGCCTTCTACTACGGAACCATGTCTGCTGTGATTCCTCCCGTGGCCCTTACAAGCTATACAGCTGCCGGGCTGGCCGGAGCCCGTCCCTTCAAGGTGGCCATGGCCGCCCTGGGCCTGGCTCTCTCCGGACTGCTCCTGCCGTACCTTTTCGTCTACAACCCCGATCTTCTTTTCATTGACTTTGTACTGCCGAAGTATCTTTTCGACGTAGCCACAGCCATAATCGGCGTGTTTTCCCTTTCCTGCGGCATCATCGGAATGTTAAGGAGAGATATGCCCTTCTGGGAAAGAGCCCTGTTCGTTCTGGCGGGGATTCTTATGGTCAATCCGCTGAGAATGCTGAGAATTTCGAGTTTCGCTTTCTTCGCGGTGCTTGTCGCCCGGCACTGGTTCTCCGCAGACAGGAAGAAGAGCGGAGAGAATCCTGCCTAGGCGTGTCGTGATCGGATTCGCCAAAGAAGATTCGGCCTAAATCCGCACCCTGAAAAATAAAAAACCTCTCTGGACTGTTCGGAGAACAGTGTTAAGGTAGTGTTTACGACGACACAACCCTTCACCAGAGAGGTGCGTTCATTATGACGGAAAAGGCGAAGAAAATCCATATCGAACTGAAGAGCGGTGAAAGCGGCATAACATCCTTCGC